>DAIDJX010000042.1 GCA_027451165.1 Prolixibacteraceae bacterium
TTCAGCTCTGTCGATAAAATCAAGTTCATGAACGACCTTCGGACTTCTCATTTCACGGATGAAGAAATAAGAAGCATCATAAAGGTTTTGAAAGAACGGAAGTTTATTTCATCGGCAGTCATTGCCACCCTGTTCCTGGGCGGATACAATATGCCTTTCCTCGGGAGCCTCGGTTTGTCTCAAAACCTGACCACGATGCTCGGCTCCTTTTTCTTCTTTCTGAAAATCCTTCTGGTAATTTTCACTTTTATGTGGGTCAGGTGGACTTTACCACGTTTCCGCTACGACCAGCTCATGAACCTGGGCTGGAAAGGATTAATGCCACTGGCGCTCTTCAATTTCCTGGCTACCGGGATTTACTATTATTTCTTTGTCCTGAAATGAAAAGATGATGCAGAAACTGACCAACCGATCCTTCATAGCTTCCGACAAGAAGATGACCTTCAGGGAGAGGATATACCTTCCGGCGGTACTGAGCGGAATGGCCATCACCCTGCGCCATTTCTTCAAAAAGAAAGTGACCATCAGTTATCCGGAGCAAATCCGGGAATTCAGTAAGGTATACCGCGGACAACATGTATTGAAAAGGGATGAGCAGGGCAGAGAACGTTGCACGGCCTGCGGATTATGCGCCGTTGCCTGTCCTGCTGAAGCCATCACCATGGTGGCTGCCGAACGGAAACCGGGTGAGGAACACCTTTACCGGGAAGAAAAATATGCCAAAGTATATGAAATCAATATGCTGCGCTGTATTTTCTGCGGCGACTGTGAAGAGGCCTGCCCCAAGGAAGCCATCTTCCTGACCGACCGGATCGTGGAGGCCAAATATAAACGTATGCCCTTTGTCTATGGAAAAGATTTGCTGGTGGAACCTGCCGACCCACATAAAAGGGTTGACATTTCGGCCCGGCAAACCAGTGAAGTACTGAAATTTAAAAATGATGACCGGTACGCACACAACCGTTGAATATGAACCAAGTGAAACATAAATAATGAGCTTCCTCTTTTATTTTCTATCGGCTATCATGATCATCAGTGGATTATTGCTGGTCTTTTCCAAAAGCCCGATCAACAGTGTCATTGCACTGATCGTTTGTTTCATTGCCATGGGGGGCCAGTATATTTTGCTGAATGCCCAGTTTCTGGCGGTTGTGCACATTATTGTGTACACCGGCGCTATCATGGTTTTGTTCCTGTTTGTGATCATGCTACTCAACCTGAACAAGACCACCATTCCCCAAAAAACTTCCCTGACAAGAGTTTCCGCCGTAATCGCCGGGGGCCTTTTCTTCCTCGTGATGATCGCAGCCTCCCGGCAGGCCCTTGAAATTACACCACGCTATCCCTTTGATGGCCATACAGGCCTGGTCTCTGCCATCGGAAAATCACTGTTCCACGAGTTTCTCCTGCCCTTCGAAATCTCTTCGGTGTTGTTCATCTCAGCCATGATCGGGGCAGTGATGTTCGGGAAAAAGGATCCCCCGGGCTATTCAGACCCGGTCTATCGTAACAATAACACAGGAACAGCATGAACGAAATTACCTCTGCCATCCAGATTATCCCGCTGGAACATTATATATTGCTGAGCATCATCATGTTCAGTATCGGTGTGCTGGGGGTGTTGTTCCGCCGCAATACCATTGTAATCCTGATGTGCATCGAACTGATGTTTAACTCTGTAAATTTGCTGCTGACGGCATTTGCCGCTTATCATTCCGACCTGACAGGTCAGGTTTTTGTTTTTTTCATAATGATCGTGGCGGCTGCTGAAGTAGCCGTCGGGCTTTCTATCCTCGTAATGATGAAAAGAAATGTCGATTCTGTGGATATTAACCAGCTAAACCGCTTGAAATGGTGACGGATTCTTATTTGAAAGCGCTGGTCTGGCTGGTGCCACTGCTCCCGTTGGCCGGTTTTTTAATCACCGGACTGGGAAGGAAGCGACTTAAAGGGCATATTGCAGGGATACTGGCCAGTACTGCAGTGGTCATCTCTTTCGTGTTGTCAGTTATCCTGTTTTTCAGCCTGCGGAAACCGGGCACTGAGCCGTTGACGGTCACCCTTTTTTCCTGGATCACCACCGGAGAACTGTCGGTACCCTTTGCCTTCCTCATTGACCCCCTCTCGCTGACCATGATGCTGATTGTCACCGGAGTTGGCGCGCTGATCCATATTTATTCCATCGGGTATATGCACCACGATGAGCGGGTAAATACCTTTTTTGCCCAGATGAACCTGTTTACCTTCAGTATGTTGCTGCTGGTGATGGGTTCCGGTTACCTTTTGCTTTTTATCGGCTGGGAAGGCGTGGGGCTTTGTTCCTATCTCCTCATTGGTTTCTGGTTCAAAAATCCGGATTACAACTATGCCGCCCGGAAGGCCTTTGTCATGAACCGCATAGGGGATCTGGGATTTCTCCTTGGCATTATCCTGATGTTCTTCACCTTTCATTCCCTTTCTTTTTCAGAAGTATTCGGCAAAGCGGCAACTTTTGATAAAGGAGCGCCGGTAATCACGGCCATCACCCTTTTGCTGCTGGTCGGCGCAGTGGGGAAGAGCGCCCAGATTCCGCTTTTTACCTGGCTCCCGGATGCCATGGCAGGGCCTACCCCGGTGTCTGCCCTTATCCATGCTGCTACCATGGTAACAGCCGGTATCTATATGATCGCACGGTCCGGAGTGCTGTTCAATCTTGCCCCGGTCACCCTCACTGTGATCATGGTGCTGGGACTGGCAACGGCAATTCTGGCTGCCATTATCGCACTGAAGCAGAACGACATCAAGAAAGTACTGGCCTATTCTACTGTTTCCCAGCTCGGCTATATGTTCCTGGCCCTTGGGTTGGGGGCCTATTCTGCCGCTGTTTTCCATGTGACAACCCATGCTTTTTTCAAAGCGCTGTTGTTCCTCGGAGCCGGTAGTGTGATCCATGCCATGGGAGGAGAACAGGATATCACCCGCATGGGAGGACTGAAAACTAAACTGCCGGTGACCTTCCTGACCTTTGCCATCGCTACATTGGCCATCAGCGGGATCCCACCCTTTTCGGGATTCTTCAGCAAAGACCTGATCCTGGCCAAAGCATTTGAACATAACCTGGTTCTATATGTATTCGCGCTCGGGGGCGCTTTACTCACCTGTTTCTATATGTTCCGGCTGCTCTTTGTGGTTTTCTTCGGAAACCTTCGTTCCCCGGAAGTTCACCCGCATGAATCCCCGCGCATCATGACCATTCCGTTGATGATCCTCGCAGTCCTCGCAACCGTTGGAGGATTCCTGAATATGCCCTCCCTCCTGGGAGGCCATTCCGGATTCTTAGCGTTCCTGCAGCCTTCCACCCAGAGCCTTGAAACCGGGGAATTGGCTCATTCCACGGAATGGGGATTGATATTCCTGTCGCTGGCCCTGCTGGGAACAGTCTTTTGGATTGCCTGGAGAAAATTCCTGAAGCAGAAGCATATTCCGGAAAAGGATGACCATACCCTGAATTTAGCCGGGAAGATCGTATATCAAAAGTTGTATATCGACCAAATCTATGCTTTCCTGCTGGAAAAGCCATACAGCTGGCTTTCCTCATTCCTTTTCCGGAAAGTGGAAAATCAGCTTCTTGATCCACTGGTGGACGGTGTCGGTCATCTGACTTCAGAACTCGGGACCTTAACCCGCAGGTTTCAACGGGGAAACCTGAGCTTTTACCTTTTTGCCATGGTGGCCGGAATTCTGTTGTTTATTGTTTTCATTCTTTTTGTTTGACCCTATGAAACTGCTGATCCTGTTATTCCTTCCCTTGTTCGCTGGCTTGCTCCTGCTGATCACCCGGAAATACAGATTCTCCGGATACCTTGCCCCCGCCTCGGCTTTGATCAGTCTGGTCGTTACCTTGATGGTCATATCAGGAGTTCCCTCCGGAAATGTTTCTGTCGACTGGATGCAGGTACCGGGTGTTCGCTTTAACCTTCAGCTCGACGAAATCAGCAAAATTATGCTCCTGCTGACAGGTTTGCTCTATCCATTCATCCTGCTTTCGTCATGGGGCAGGGAACAAACAAACCAGGCTTCCCTTCAAGCGCTGCTGCTTTTCTCGCAATCGGCCCTTACCGGGGTCTTCCTGGCCGGAAATGCATTCCTTTTTTATGTGTGCTGGGAACTTGCACTTCTTCCGGTATTCTTTATTCTTCTACTCTGGGGAGGACCCGGGCGGAGAAGCATTACCCTGAAGTTTTTTATATATACCCTTGCAGGAAGTCTTTTCCTGTTGTTTGGGATCATATACCTCTATCTTCAAACACCCGGACTGCATTCTGCAGATTTTGCAGCAATGGCTCAGTTGCAACTTCCGGAAAAAACCCAACAATGGCTATTCTGGATCCTTTTCATTGGGTTGGCGGTCAAAATGCCACTGTTCCCTTTTCATACCTGGCAGCCGCCTGCGTATACCACGGCTCCGCCACAGGGCACCATGGTACTGGCCGGGATCATGTCAAAAATGGGTATTTACGGGGTTTTTCGCCTGCTTTTCCTGGTCCTTCCACAGGGAGTGTTATTCTGGCAAAATACAGTGATTATTTTGGGGCTGACAGGGGTGGTGTATGCTTCGGTCATTGCTTTCCGGCAAAACAATTTGAAAACACTGATCGCTTTTTCCTCCCTGGCCCATATCTCACTGATGGTGGCAGCACTCTTCGCTGCCAACACTTACGCTGTACAGGGCGTGTTGTTTCAGGTTGTTGCCCACGGGATTACCATTGTAGCGTTGTTTTACCTCGTTATGTTGACAGAGGAGAAAGCCGGCACCTCTGAACTCAGCGGCATGGGAGGATTGAAAATCAGCGCTCCCCGCCTGGCCTTGCTGTTTATGCTGGTCATGCTCGGTGGAATTGCGCTTCCCCTTACCTCCGGATTTATCGGAGAATTCCTGATGATTACCGGAATATTTAAGGTTTCAGTCTGGTTTGCCCTGGCGGGTGGCCTGACTTTGGTACTCGGGGCCGTTTATATGTTGTATGCTTATCAGCGGGCTTTTCTTGGACCTTTGAATCCGGCGCCGGAACATAAAGGCGATATTATAAGTAGGGATCAGTGGTGGCTGATCCCCTTGGTTATTCTGATACTTGTGCTTGGCATCTGGCCGCAGCCGGTACTTAACCTGGTGCTTACCATTCCCGAGCTTCTGCGTCCCCTGCCACTGCCCTGATCAAACTGAATTGTTTACTGAATGAAAATCAAATGAGTGCATTAATTATCACTGTTGTTCTGGGAATCGTAGTCCTCTACCTGGGATTTTTGAATAAGAAAGCCATCCTCTCTCCGGTCGCGGTGGCCGGGTTACTGGTTGTACTCTGGTTTACATCCGGTGAATGGAATTCCGGAGCCGCATACTTCCATGATATGGTTGTTTTTGACAATTTCTCGGTGGCCTTCAATATTTCCATGATCATCCTTACCATTCTGATCTTCCTGTTTGGCATGGATTATTACAGAACCATGGAATTTCATGTCTCCGAACATTATGCCCTGATGATTTTTGCCCTCACAGGCGCCTTCCTGATGACCTCCTTCTCCAATTTCATCATGCTTTTCCTTGGAATTGAGATACTATCCATTCCTTTGTATATTCTTGCAGGTGGTAAAAAATACTCCTACCGGTCAAACGAAGCCTCCTTTAAATACTTCATGCTGGGCTCCTTCGCCACAACTATCTTTCTTTTCGGTATTGCATTGATTTACGGCACTACCGCTTCATTCTATCTTCCTGAAATTGAACAATATGTGGCAGGATGTAACGGGGAACTTCACCCCATGCTCATGATCGGGCTTTTATTTGTCCTGATCGGTGTAGCCTTTAAAATTGCTGCTGCGCCCTTCCATTTCTGGAGCCCTGATGTCTATGAAGGCGCTCCCACGCTGGTGACGGTATTTATGTCAACAGTGGCTAAAACAGCCGGAATTGCAGCTTTTTACCGGTTACTGGGAATGGGTTTGCTCCCCCTCCCGGTTCCCCTCGAAAGAGCATTATGGGTAATGACCGGTCTTACCTTGCTGGTAGGAAATATGGGAGCACTCAGACAGACCAGTTTCAAACGTCTTCTGGCCTATTCTTCTATCGCACACAGTGGTTTTATCATGCTGGCCATGTTGTCGCAACATGATAATTCTGCTTCAACGCTGCTTTATTATACCTTTGTTTATTCCCTGGCCGTCATCCCGGTGTTTATCATATTTATCCTGGTTAAACGAGCATCCAACGGACTGGAACAACTGTCCGCATTTAACGGTCTTTTCCGGGAAAAACCCTGGATTGCCGCAGCCTTTGTCATCCTGATGGCCTCGCTGGCCGGAATTCCTCCCACTTCAGGCTTTCTGGCCAAATTCCAGGTATTTGTGTTGTCGATAGGCCAGGGGTACCTGTTTATTTCCCTGTTTGCCATTGTCATGGCCATTGTTGGGGTATACTACTATTTCATGGTGATCCGGGAAGCTTATACGGAATCTGAATTCGCAAAACCCATTGTTTTGAACCAGCTTAATGCAGCCCTCATTCTCATTTGTACACTGGGCGTGCTGATACTTGGAATTTTCTACAGGGCAATAATTATTTAAAAATCTTAATTCTTAAGTATTTGGAAAGTCTGGTCGGGATTGGTGTAAACGGGATCAGGTCAATGTGGCAAATCAAGTAGTGACGCACTACACTGCGTCACTACACTGTAGTAGTAATTGTGACGCACTACAGTGCGTCATTACACAGCCAGATATTCAGAATATGTTGGGAGGGATTTTTTTCCGGACATAGGTCCGGTAATGAATATTGACAGCCAGGGCAAATATACTGAGGCGGGGATGTTTTAAAAACCCGCGGTTAAGCAGGGTACGCGCCAGGATGCTTTTCCATGTAAACACTTTGTTGTACAACCACCAGAACATTTCGCTCAGTTTTTCAGGAGATATCCGGGCTGGCTGATAAACGCATTTTGAACCGTCATATTCCTGAAAATCTTCCGTTATAAGCCGGTTTTCTGCTTTTAACCGGTGAAACAAAGGTGAACCCGGGGTAGGTGTCAGTATATAAAACCGGGGAATCGGGATACGGGTTTCCCTGATAAAATCCCAGGTCGCACGGATGCTGTCTTCCGTATCACTGTCTGTTCCCAGCATCATTTCAGAACTTACCAGTATCCCAGCGTTGGAAATAGTCCTGATCAGCTCCTTATGTTCGTTGACATGCAACCATGATTTATCCAGGTTATTCAAACCTTCCTGGGTGATGCTCTCTATCCCGAAACTCATCATTTCTCCTCCCGCCCGGACCACCTTTTCCAGCAAATCAGGATTCTTAGCCAGAAGCAGGGTACATTGGCTTGCCCATTTTATCTTCATGGGTTCGATTTCTTTGCACAATTTCTTCAGATATCCGGGATTCGATACGATATTGTCATCCAGCAGGTAGAACCGTTTAAAACCTAAATCTTTGACTCTCTGAATGTCCCGGATCACTTCTTCAACAGGGCGGGTCATGTATTTCCCTTGATACAACGAGGCAATGCTGCAAAAACTGCAGGAATGGGTGCATCCCCGTCCTGCTTGCACGGGGAGCATATTTCCGATCGGTTTTTCCAGCAACAGTTCATACCTGGGGAGTGGCAATCCGTTCAGGTGGTCAACCGGATGATGGTAAATTCTTCGGAGTGTCCTGCCTTTTTCAAAGTCCTGCAACATCAGGGGATATGAAACTTCCGCATCTCCAATCACCACGGAATCCACATATTCCAGGGCTTTCCCTGCAACCAGGGAAGCCATATACCCGCCCATAACGACCGTTTTCCCCCTCCTGCGGAATTCTCCGGCGACTTCAATGCCCCGGTAAATGGCATAGCCCATGGTCCCGATGCCCACAATGTCTGCATCTGTTTCAAAATCAATAAGATCCACTACTTCGATTTTTACCTCCACTTCCCAGTGCGGGGGAGTCATGGCGGCCAGTAACGGAAATACCAATCCCGGAAGATGAATTTTCTTTTGTTTGCAGAGTTGGTGATCTGCCCCGTATTGGGTGGGTTGTATGAAGAGTATTTTAGGCATCTGACTCCGCTTCCCTGATTTTTTCAAGATATTGCCTGTTCACATGATAACTCCCTTTGATCATTTTGACCATCATCGGGAGGCTGTAGGTCTTTGCATATTTCAGGAGAAACCGCGGCTGAAAAAGTATGGAATGATAAAGTTCCAGTATATTCCGGTAAAAATCAGCTGTACACATTTTAACCGGCCTGAGGGTGACATGCGCCAGATCCCATTTCTCAAAATCGGTACGGGGTATGATCTGTTCATACCGGTCATGGCTGGCGCCGGTTCCGGGCAAGGGCGTCAACGGTTGTAGATTAACATAGTGGATGCCCAGTTCCCGGATCTTTTTCCCGCAAAAGGCAAATTCTTCAGTACCCCAGTCAGGGGATACAATGATGGTGGCATAACAATCAATCTGAAGGGAATTGAGTATCCGCATCGCCTCTTCATTGGTACCGGAATCGATATTCTTGTTGTATTTCCTGAGTTCGTCGTCATCAAACGATTCAAAACCTACAATGACTGTTTTCAGGCCAACTGATTTGAAATCGGCCATAATATCCGGGTTTCGCGCTATAAAATCTGCCCTTCCATACAGCAGGTAGTTTTTTTTCAGGTTTGCCGACCGGTTGGCATCGATAAAATCCTTTACCCTGTTTCTGCCGGTCAGAAAATCATCATCCACGATGTAAATATTTTTTTCCCTGATGGTCAGCAGTTCCTCAATGACTTCATTCAATGGACGTTCAAAATAACTCCCCTTTGTGATTTCCCTGCAGAAGCAGAAATTACAGCTGAAGGGACATCCGAAGGATGTTTTGATCAGCGCCACCTTGTTGTGGAAAATATAAAAATAGTGTTTCCGGTATCTGGCCGTCAGATGCCGGTCAGGGTAGGGGAAATAAAAATCGAACGGAGGCAGGTCAGAAGGGCTGACTTTTTCATTTTTCGGTAATATACCTGCCGGAAAGGATTCTTCACCTTCTAAATATTCTATAAGCGTGGGGAATGACCGGGTGGCATTCCTGACAACACGAAAATCGATGGACCCATCTTCCAGATCTTCCGGACAGACTTCACAATGGACACCGCCGGTCACAGTAGTGACAGACGGATTTATGGCTTTTGCAGTCCGGCAATACCCGATCATTTGCGGTACATGGGTGATATACCCGGTAACACAGAAAACATCCGGATTTTCCCTCCGGATGAAGTAGTCAATGGATTTCTTTTCCAGAATCATATCCACAATGACAACCTGATGCCGGGTAACAGTCAGCGCTGCCAGAACTTCCAGTTCAAGCGGTTCCACCACCATGACGTGCTGAAGCCCGATGGTTTCAGCGGAAGAAGCCGGGCGTACGAAAAGAATTCTCATGATGACTCTTTAAAGACATGGATATCCTCATATTTCTGAGTGTATTCCAAAATGCTCTTTCCTGCTTTGAGCAAGCGTCGGAGCACTGGATTTGAATGGGTTCCCAGCATGTACTTTTCCTGAAGCCTGCCCCCGGTCCGCAACTTGGGTATCTCTGCCGTTTGACCCAGATCTATCACTGCGGCACCTGATTCAATTCCCTCTTTCAGGATCTCTGTAAGGATATTAAAGTAGGTATTGAATTTTCTGTTCATCGGATAGTCAATTCCCCCAAGAAAGAAGTAATGTTTTTCCCTGAAATGAACGGTAAAAAACCAGCCTGCCGGAATTTCCTGATGATACAATACGGTGAGGCGAAATTCAGGAGGCAGATGCTGAAAGAATTCTAATGGTAATGTTTCCAGTTTACCCTTGCTTCGCTTCAGCACTTCGAGATATTGCCGGTACATGTCTTCTGAAAACTGGTCACAGGGTAACTGTTTTTTTTCAAGTAAACTTCCTGATAAGGAGAGCATTCTGATCCTCCTGCGGTAGGGTGCCCTTATGGAACACAAATAATCATCCCATGACGGGAAACTGTTTTCAAACAGGATGGTCGGGAGTGTCCTGCCCAATGCCATTCTACCTTTTTGTATCCCGGGTTCCAGATTAAGCACCAGTAAAAGCCCTTTTTCAGCCGAAGCGATAAAATCCAAAAGGTCGTGAAAATATTTCCTGTTCCCCGGAATCCCACAGGAGGATACCGAGCAGGGAATACCTGAGATATTCATTTTGTATGCCATTTCTGAAGAACGGTAAGTCAGCAGGTTAACCCTCAGGGTATACAGGACGGCTCCGGTTTGCAGGACACCTTGCTCAAAAAGGAGGTAATATCTTTGTTGGCAGGGATTGTATTTTTCCGTATGCTCCAGGAATTTCCGGGTATGAAAGTAATCTTCCGCCAGATCGTCCCAGGATACCGGAAGATCAAACGCTTTATGCAAAACAGTTATTTCCATATCAGCAACTTGACCAGGTATTCCAATCCCATGAAAAAACTGGTAAAGGAGTGACGGATTACCCCTGTGATACCATACCGCTGCCTGAATTTCCGGATGGAAGTAAACTGCATTCCCGGGATCATGTACAGGTAAAAAAGCCAAAGGTAGAACATGGTGGAAGACATGTGCCGGGGCTTCTGATGGAGCCGCAGCAAGTCGTACCGCCAAAATTTGGTATGCGTGGGAAGAAGTTCCGGATGAAGGCGGGCCAGTTTAGTACCGGGAAAAACGGTAAGGGTGGAGAACAATGCGAAGGGGACTTTGTGGGATCTGAGGTATAAGGCCAGTTTCTTAAAATCCGAATGTTGCCAGTCGGGATTCACCATGAACAGCGCAAACAAATCAATGTCCAGATCCCTGCAGATGTCAATCACCCGGTTGTTATCCTCCGGGGTTGAATCCTTGTCTATGGCAGTCAGTTCTTCCTCTGTAATGAATTCAAAGCCCACCATCACCGCTTTTACTCCTGCTTTCCTGAGATCAGACATAATGTCCGGATTTTGGACAATGAACCGGGCATTGCCGATGGCAATGAACTCTTTTTTGATTTTTCTCTTTTCTATCAAATCGCAGAATTCCCTCATTCGTTTTCCCGAGGTAAAGAAATTATCATCCAGGATAATAATATGTGGAACAGAGATTTCTGCAATTTCATCCATCACATCTTCCATGGGCCGTGCACCGAAAAGACCTCCGTTCATTTCCGTACAGAAGCAGAAAGTGCATTTGCCGGTGCAACCGAAGGATGTTTTGATGGCAGCACAGGGTTTGTAATAGATGATATTGTAACGGGCCGGTGATTTTTCCAGCAGATAATGGACAGGCCGCGGCATTTTGGAAGGATCAACCGGTGGTGACGGATGAATGACAAATTTCCCATTTACGGGAAATGCAGCACCGGCAACAGAATCATAGGGTTCTCCCCTGACAATACAGTCTGTTACCCTAACAATACCCTCCAACTGGTTGGCAAAAAACACCCCGTCGATATCCGGGGTGAAAAAATGTTCCGGAACCACTTCTGCATGAGGGCCTCCGATAAAGATAAGGGGAGGATGGTCCAGCTTCTTCAGAGCAGCTGCTGTTTTCAGTACATCTGTAGCTGTAGTGATCAGTGTGGTGAACAGCACTACCTGAGGTTTCAGTTTTTTGGCTATCCGGACAGGATTCCGGCGGTCAGTGATTCCGTCAAGAAAGAAAAGCTCATGATCCTTCAGAACAGTATAGAGATATTCCAGTTCCAGCGGTTCACATCGTATAAATTTGTTTAACCGGATGGTCTGAATAGCCAGCCGCGGTTTACATACCAGAATCCGTAACCATTTTTCTTTGTCCCGTTTTTCCGGCAGGTCTCTTGCATGATCGACATTTTGCCCAGGTTCCATCATCACAGGGTATATTCAAAAGTGGCATACCTGCGGTATGGTGTCATCTTCAAACCGGTGACTCTTTCCAGAAACCGGCTTGTCATCACCATACTGCTGATATTTTCCTCGAAAATAAATCCACCTTCACCGGTGGTAACCCCGGTTTTTTCAATCAGTGGTATGGCGTACAGAATCATAGCCTGAACGGCATAACTGATCTGATATTCAGGTAATACGGCAATTTCCGTAAACCGGAAAGTGTCAATGGGATTTGCAAATTGATAACGCAGGACCTCTTTCCATCCCAGATGCTGTTTGTGATTGATTAACTGGTTAAAATCAGGATACCAGAGAAAAAAGCCGATGGGTTTACCATTTTTTTCAGCAAACAGCAGGTTTTCTTCTTTGATCAGAAACCGGAATGGACGGAAAAGCTCATAATCCTCTTCTACATGCCTGTCAGCCCAGAACGGGTGGCCCGGGAAGCAGGCATTGTTGAGGTATGTATAAATTTCAGTCTCCTCTTTTAACTTTTTCTTGTTCAGCTTTCTTACGGTGATCCCTTTAAAATCCTGGATTTTTGCCATTTTCTGCTGGTAATCCACAAATGGTTTCAGTGGGAAACGGAAGGAAACCATTGTTCGTTGAACTGATCCTGAGAAATAATCCTGGTAATACTCCGGATTATAGGGCAGCCCGAAAACAGGTGGTACATCGAAATGGCTGATCAGGATTCCAGCTCCGTAATTCAGGTGCCCGTTAAGCCCGACAACCAATTTTTTACAATCCGGGAACAGGGATCTTGCGCTATCGGTTATAATACCGGCGATTTCACCGAGACCCGGCTGTGCCTCAAAGAAGGAAACCTGGAGATAATCCTGTAAATTCCGGTCATGGATAAAGGCAAATCTCCCGGCAACTTTACCATTTTCTTCAATTAATGCAGGAATGACCGTTGCATGACGATGAAAGGCTGTAGGACCTTCGACCAGCAAGCGGGTAATGTCACTTTCCGAAAACCGGATGTTTTTGTTTCCCCGGTATATTTCCTCCTGAATCCTGTAAAAGGAACGCAGATCGGCTTTTGTATGGACTTCCCTGATGTTCATATGAAGAATTCTTCAGCTTTGGGAAATCCCAGAAAATCGGAATGGGCAGAAGAACAATAAGATCCTGCATGACCCAGAATAACAATGTCACCCGGTTCAGAAGGCGGAAGTTCAATACCCTGTGCAAGATAATCCCTTGAATAGGTGGAACATCCGTAAATTGATGAAGGAATGGGTTCTGTATTCTCTATTTGATTTTGATGAATGATGGCCACAGGGTGAAAAGCGACATCAGGATATAACATAGGTCTGGGAAACTGCACGCATGATGCGTTCACCCCGATCAACTGCTGCTGATTGCGGTGTTTTATGTCCGTGATTTTGCACACAAAGTAGCCGGCATCAAAACCGATCATTCTGCCGGGTTCCAGGATCAGCCGGATTTGTTTTCCCAGCCGGGAAGAAACATTCTCCATTATTGCGGTCACTTTTTGACTGTATTCTTCCATGTCGAAAGCGCTGCAATGTTTTTCACCCTGTCCGAAACCTCCCCCAAAATCAATGTATTCAATGTTTGGCAGCCATTCCGCCATTTTCACCAGCTGTTGATAACACTCCATGAAATAGTCTATTTCAGAGATGTTGGTCCCCACATACATATGAAGGCCATCAATGAATGGATTTTCTTTGAGCTGGATCAATGCGTCGGGGGTAAGTCCCAGCCTGCTTTCATTTCCGATGAAACAGCCCCCTGTCGTTTGGCGTGGAATTACCGCATCACCGGTATTGCATCTTATTCCTACACTGGTACCGGGGAAAAGAGATTGCCACAATTCAAACTGAGATAAAGAGTCAAGAACAAGTTTCGCTCCGCTTTCCTTCACCAGGAACATTGACTTTTCATCCATAGCCGATGAGGCATAGATGATCTCACTACCTTTGTACCCCATATCGAGAGCCAGCCTGAGATGAAGAACCGAGTTTACGAAAATCTTCAGTCCGGCTTGTTTGATTATTTTTAAAAAACCGGGATGGGAATTGGCCATCATGGCAAAATGCACCGATTTCGGATGATAGGGTATGCCGGTAAAATGGTGGCAATTCTTTTCGATGATTTTTGTATCGTAGATATAAAAAGGACTTTTCCCTTCATTGGTTAACTCCCGTATCTTTTCAGCAATAGGTTGGTTTATAGTTAATTCATTGATCATTTCAGTGCTTTGAGTCTTTCTAATGTAATATTACAAATAAATCGGGAATGTTGTGCCAGGTGAAGGTACATTGCTGCCAGACTGACCACTGTTTCGAACGCTTTGGGATTTTTTATCAAAATAATGACCAGGAGTTTCCAGAATTGAAATCCTGTATCTCTGTTGAAACCAACTCTGGCCATTACCCTGAAATATCCTCTGACCAGCCGGAATGTATGCAGGAGTCCGGGTTTGTAACTGTTGCAGGGGTTAAGATGAAGGCCGGTCCAGGTAATCCTTTTGAAATAGTTTACCGGATCGTACAAACAGGTCAGGACGCTGATGTAATCTTTCAGTATAGCTGATTTTGGCCGGATGGTGATGAAATTAAGTCCACTGGACATTTGGTCTATTTCCAGGGAAGGATCCCTGATAACAGTCCCTTCATCGTATAACCTGCCTTCTCCGGCCAGCCTTTTTTCCAGCCGGGTATTGGGCAAGGCATAGAGCGTGCCAACCATGGCCATGCAGATCCCCGATTCCTGGATGGTGTTCATCAGCGAAGTGGCAGTCTGGCTGGTCTCATTGTCAAAACCCATAATAAAACTTGCATCCACAACAATGCCATATGACAGGATCTTTTTGATGATTTCCGGAAATGGCCGGTGCACGTTCTGAGGTTTCTGAGCCATTTTCAGCACTTCATCTTCTACCGTTTCGAGCCCGATGCTGAGATATCTAAAGTTTGCCTTCTTCAGCATTTGCAGATATCTATCCTCTCCGGCCAGATTTATGGAGGCTTCAGCCTGAAAATAGAATGGATATTTCCTCTTTTCCGACCAAATGGCCAGCTCTTTCAGCAGGGCTTCAACAGGCGGTCCGTTCGAAAGAAAATTATCATCTATGAAAAAGATGTGTCCTCTGTACCCCAGTTCAAACAGGAACTGAAGTTCTGCGATCACCTGCTGGCAGGTTTTTGCTCTTTGTTTTCTTCCGAATAGTTCAATGACGTTACAAAATTCACATTGGTAAGGACAACCCCTGGAGTACTGGATATCCACCATCAGATAGTCCGGGAACCTGATCAGGTCATATCTCGGAATAACCGTTTGGGTGAGGTCGGCAGTGCCGGCAACGGAATAAATTCCATTGGGGACTCCCCTGTCCAGTTCCTCCAGAAACAGGGGAATTGTATTTTCACCTTCACCACAGACCAAATAATCTGCTTCAGTGTAAATACCAGGCTGACAGGTGGGATCAGGTCCGCCGACCACAACTTTTTTATTGAACTGATGTGTTTTGTGGATAATGGAAAGAATGCCGGTTTGTTGGGAGAGCATTCCCCCTGTGCAAACGATGTCAGCCCACTCGAAATAATGGTCACTGAGTGGTTCCGTATTCAGATCCAGCAGCTTAAAATTCCAGTTCTGGGGTAATAAGGCGGCAACGGTAATCAGGCCCAATGGCGGGATCGGATATTTTGCCCCCATTATCCGGCATACATCCGTATAATTCAAAGCACTTCTTTTTGAAAATTCAGGATGTACCAGCAGACAATTCATTTTGCCGGTCATCAAAATACCGGTATTTTCCCGATTTTTGACCTAAGTTAGATTATTATCCTCATTTAACCAAATAAGCAAGGTCAACATGCATATTATCTTTGGCAGTATATTGAATCCTCTGTCCGACTTGCTTTCAATAGACCAAAAAGATTTTAACTTTGTATGTAATTCAAATATGCAATTCAATACCAATATTTATACAATTAACTTTAAATGAAAGGAAACTGAAATGATCTATTTTTATTTAGCTATTGCCGTGGTATTTTTGTTCTTTGCCGGAATAAGAATCGTCAGACCCACCCACCGGGGATTAATTGAGCGTCTGGGTAAATACCACAATTTTGCCAATCCGGGTTTTCACTGGATCATTCCAGGGATCCAGCAGCTCTATCTGGTCAATACAACCGAACAGATGGTCAATGCCGAGCCACAGGTGATCATTACCAATGATAACCTGAACGCCACAGTGGACGCCCAGGTTTATTTCCGGATCAATACCGATGAAGAAAATGTCAAGAAT
>DAIDJX010000043.1 GCA_027451165.1 Prolixibacteraceae bacterium
TGGGGCGGCCTATCAGCGCTATCCCAACCGGATAGCCCTGTTTGTCGCAAAAAATACCAGCTGTGCTTCTTACTGTGTTCACTGTCAGCGGGCTAAATCACTGGATGAAACCGTTGACATGAATATGGAGGAAATCAATAAGGGGCTGTTTTACATCGGGTTCAACAAAAATATCAATGAAGTGCTGGTAACGGGAGGCGATGCCCTCCGGATCAGCACCTCCCGGTTACAGTACATTTTGGAAGAACTCAGCCGGATACCCCATTTGCGGGCCATCCGGATAGCCACCAGGGTGCCGGTGGTACTGCCAATGGCGGTCACCGATCAATTGCTGGAACTGATTGCCACTGCCGCCAACAGGTACACCATCGGTCCGGAGAAGTATGTCTATTTTATGACCCATATCAACCATTACCATGAAATAACCCGGGATCTGGCCCTTGCAGTAAAAAGAATAAACCGGCATGGATTTACCATCAGGAACCAGACTGTACTTCTGAATCATGTAAACGATTATTATAAAACCCTGGCTGAAACCTTCCGGCGAATGTTCTGGATCGGCATTCACCCTTACTACCTGTTGCAGTGCCATAAAGAAAAAGGTATTGTCCATTTTATTACCCCCATTCAGATCGGTAAAATTTACATGAAACACCTGCAGGGCTGGCTTTCCGGAACCACGGTACCGAGATATGCTGCCAACATCGAGGGAGGTGGTGGTAAAGTATTGCTGATGCCTTCCGGACATGATACGCTGCATTCCGAGGTCAGGATTGATGAGAAAATTTCGGAAAGCTATGCAACGGTAAGCACCTGGGACGGCCGGGAACTGTTCCGGTATGAAGCCCTTGGAAGAGCTACCCGCCAGGAATATGAGGAAGCAGTGAAAGTCATGGATAACTTTATTGGCCGGAGCGGTGTATTTGTCCCCAAAGTGATCATCATCGACAAAAATGGCCACCACCTGGAAACTACAAACAGGACTAAACTGCCCCAACTGGACAATGAGCTGAAATCCAAATTCCTGGAGTATGAAGTTTATAAAAACGACATGCCCCTGACCAACCCTGTTGACATTCAGGAAAAACTGGAAGAAGAATATTTCTGTTCAACTTACATAAAAAGATAACAATTCCGATGCAGTCAGAAAATTTCTTAACCAGACTATTTGCTTATTTCAACCTGGAACATGAGCTCGATGACTTTGATCGGATTCATGAGACGATAAAGAAAGATATCGTTTTCAAAGGCACCAACCTGTGGATCCTGATGTTTGCCATCATTGTGGCCTCGGTCGGACTCAACATGAATTCCACGGCTGTGATCATCGGAGCCATGCTGATCTCCCCACTGATGGGACCCATCAATGGAATGGGTTACAGCATTGCAACCTATGATATACCTCTTTTCCGGCAATCACTGAAAAATTTCTCTTTTGCAGTGCTTGCCGGACTGGCTGCGTCCACGGTTTACTTTTTACTGAGTCCCATTTCCACAGCCCACTCCGAATTGCTGGCCCGCACCAGTCCGACCATTTACGATGTGCTCATCGCCCTTTTCGGCGGACTGGCCGGGATTGTAGCCATCACCAGCAAACAAAAGGGAAACGTAATTCCGGGGGTAGCCATCGCCACTGCATTGATGCCGCCATTGTGCACAGCTGGGTACGGATTGGCTACTGCACAATTCGAGTTTTTTTTCGGCGCATTTTACCTCTTTACCATCAACACCGTTTTTATCGCACTTTCTTCAGTGGCAATTTCACAAATCCTGAAATTTCCGATCAATGCTGAAGGTGAAGAATCTCATAAGAAAAGGATCAACCGATGGATTACTGTGGTGATCATTCTGGTTGCCATCCCCAGTATTTATCTGGGATATAACCTGGTACAGAAAGAACGCTTTACCGAAAAATCAAAAAACTACATTCAGCGGGTAAGCTCATTTGAAGGTAATTTTCTGCTGAAAAGCGATATCAATCCCTCCCGAAAGTCTATTCTGCTGGTCTATGGCGGGGTGGAAATGGATGAGCAACAAATGGAGAAAATCAAAAATACCGCCGGGGATTTCTCCCTGCAGAATACGGAAATAACCATACAGCAAGGTCTGAAAATCGAGCCTACAGATAAACAAAATACGGAAATCATGAACCTGAAAAATGAAAATTACCGGTTAACCCAACATATAAGGGAAAACAAAAAGATGATTGACAGCATATCTGCAGAATCCCGGACTGGTGAACATATTCTGAACGAAATAAAAACCATCTTCCCGCAGATTGTGTCCTGTAGCTATTCAAAAACTATGAAATATTCCGTTTCAGATTACATTCCCGGAAAGATTCACCTGGTCGTTTTTAAACTGAATAGTCCATTGCCGGACAGAGATAAACAAAAAATCAGTGAATGGCTGAAAACCAGGTTGGAATCAGAAAAAATCCAGGTGTTTTTTTAAACATAACCCCGGGATGAATCCAGTTTTTCCACTGGTTTAGCTTATTTTTGTTTTTTTTTGACCATGACAAAACCAGAAATCGCCGGAAACTATTTCGACAACAATTTTAACTGCTCTCAATCCGTGCTGGCTGCATTTGCCCCGGATTTGGGTATTTCTTTAAACGACAGCCTTAAAGTATCCTGTGCCTTCGGTGGAGGGATGGGCAAACAGCAACTCACCTGCGGTGCCGTTACCGGCGCTTTGATGGTCCTGGGTCTGAAATTCGGGAAAGCCCTGGACGACAATGATGAGAAAAAACAGGAAACATATGCATTGACCCGAAAATTTTGTGACGCCTTCAAAGATAAGTTCGGTTCCATGAACTGCCTGGAATTGTTGCAGAACCTGGACATGAACGACCCGGCAGACAATGCACTTATCCATGACCTGGGCCTGCACGAATCTCATTGTACCCGATTCGTGAAAGAAGCTGTCGAATTAGTGGAATTAATTTCAACGGAACATGACCAAAAAACAATGGTATGAAACCCTGTTCGAAAATTACGGGGAAAAATACGATCAGGAAAATTTTACACAGGGAACTACCGGAGAAGCTGACTTTCTGGAGCAGGAATTCAACTTTAATAAATCACTGAAAATATTGGATGTGGGATGTGGAACCGGCCGCCATTCCATCGAACTGACCAAAAGAGGCTATACCGTTACCGGCATCGATTTATCGGAAAACCAGCTGGCCAGGGCAAGGGAAAAGGCACAACGGGAACACTTGTCCATTGATTTCCGGCAGCACGATGCCAGGGATCTTCCCTTTCATAACGAATTTGATGTCGCCATCATGCTGTGTGAAGGAGGATTTCCGCTTATGGAAACCGATGAAATGAACTTCGAAATCCTGAAAAATGTGACACAGTCACTGAAGAAAAAGGCTAAGTTCATTTTCACCACGCTGAATGGTTTGTTCCCCTTGTACCATTCGGTGCAGGAGTTTTGTGCCGAAGGCACTGCTCCCGGAAACGCTACCTACCGGAGCAACACGTTCGATCTGATGACCTTCAGGGACCACAACATCACGGAACTGGAGGATGATTCCGGGAAATTACTCAGCCTCGATTGCAATGAACGGTACTATGTGCCCAGTGAAATCACGTGGCTGCTGAAATCGCTCGGATTTCACACCATCGACATATACGGTGCCAGAATTGGCGCTTATTCCAGAAACGACCGGCTCACCACGGAAGATTTCGAAATGCTGGTCATCGCTGAAAAATAAAAATTGTTTCTCACAAAGGCGCCACTTGCCTTAGTTAAGGATGCCAACCCCATCCTTCAGGATGGGGGTTTAGACCTGACAGTGCATGTACTCAGGGGCTTTAGCCCTGATTATGAAAGGATGTACTTCGTAAAACGGCCTGAAGGCCGTCCAAGACGGGTCGTTTGATTGCATATCTCCCCCAGCCTGAAGGCTGGGGTTGGTAATTAATACTGAAAATATTGGGTGCTATTCAAATGCAATTTGAAATTTCTTTCTTGCGAAACTATAATCAACTATTTTATGAAATTCAGACTATTTGTTTTAATACTGGTCATACTGTTCCAAAAGAATGTAGGGGCTCAGGACTATGCCATCGGGGCAGATTTGTCGTTCCTGAAGCAGGCCGAGGACAACGGTTTTGTTTTTAAGGAAGACGGACAAGGTAAACCGGGCTTACAGATCTTTAAAGATCATGGCTACAACTGGATCCGGTTGAGGCTGTTCCACTCCCCCACCCAACTGCCCAACAACCTGACCTATACCATCTCGCTGGCAAAAAGCGCAAAAAAAATGGGGTATAAATTTCTGCTCGATTACCACTATTCAGATACCTGGGCCGATCCCGGAAAACAATTCCTGCCCAAAGCCTGGGAAGGAAAATCACACCAGCAGTTGGTAGACTCAGTGTACGACTATACCCGGTACACCATGCTTGCTTTCCGGAAGGATTCTGCTTTTCCCGATATGGTGCAGATCGGAAACGAAATCAGCAACGGTATGCTTTGGCCTGATGGCAAACTCCCCGACAACTGGAATAACCTGGCTGAACTTTTACAAGCCGGGATAAACGGCGTACACGCCGCATGCGGCAATCAGCCCTGCCCCCGGATCATGATCCACATCGACAAGGGTGGCGACTGGAACTTCACCAAATACTTCTTTGACAAAATCCACACCTACGGGATAAAATTCGATGTCATTGGCCAGTCTTTCTATCCCTGGTGGCACGGCTCCCTGCTTGATCTGAGGAACTGTCTGAATAAGACCGCCTTAACCTATAATAAAGAAATTATGGTGGTGGAAGCAGCCTATAACTGGAAAGCCCAGGAGTACAGGAATAAACCGGCTCCCTTTCCGGAAACACCTGAAGGACAAAAGGAATTTCTGGATGAAGTGCACCGTACGGTCCTTGCCGTCCCCGGAAACCTCGGGACAGGCATCTTTTGGTGGGAGCCTGCTGTTGGCCGCCGGGGTTCCAGAAGTTATTTCGACGAACAGGGGAATGCATTGCCGGTCATCACTGTCTTCGACCGCTTCACCCGGAAGTAACTACACATTCTCCAAACATTAATCTGTGATTATCGTATAATAATTGTTTATTATACAGGTAATTAAAGATGCCAAAACTGAACAAACCCGATGAGAAGGAGGTCTGTATATGCAGGTATTCCTTTGCTTTCCTGTTACTTTTGGCAACCCTGGTGACCACCGGTCAGGAACAGTTGTTGGTGAAGGAATTCAAAACAGCTAAAGGGATCATTCGTTGTACCCTTCCCGGCGGGTTGGTCAGAGGCGACAGGATATGGACTACAGTCACCACACAAGCTTCAGGGACTTCGGTACAAAAAACGGAACAGAATGCAGCCTATTTATCCGGATGTAAGATACATATCGGGGATCAGGCAAATCCGGTATCTGAAAGCGGCGCCCTGTTCACGGTTCCGGATCAAACGGGATTAACTTCGCTTACACTGGAAGTGACCAGTCCGGACGGAAAACTGCTGGGGAAGTCACTCATTCCGGTATCAGATGTTCCAACCTTTACCTTACCCGCCGCTCCGGGCTCCATACATCCCGTGGTTCCGCAGGTGGCTGAAAAGGGATTCCCCGGAAAAATCACCGGTTCCTTTGACGGCGATGCTTCCACCACTTACCTCATGATGGGTGATCAGGAAGCTGAAATCATCGCTGAATCGCCACGCGAATGCTGGTTCAGGACACCGGAAGTGATGACCGGAATCCAGAATTATTCGCTTAAAGAAGGGGATCAGCTTTACCTGGGAGAGATCAGGGTGATCAACCTGGCATTGACTGCTTCCCGTACTAACCTCAGGAGAGGTGAAAAAACCGCTATTACCATCGAAATTACCGGACTGGACAAAGCAATTCAGCCTGTTCATCTGGAAATAGAAAACCTTAAGCCGGATGTTCTCAGTCTTGAAGGGGGAAACAAACAAACCCTGGAAATTGGGCCTTCGTCATTGGCTGCAAGCGGGATATGGGAAAAAACACTGAGTGGGCAGTCTGTCAGTACCGGCGAATTTACCGTTCAGGTCAATATTGTACAACCCCCACCCGCTTTTATCCTCCCGTTATCGTCTGACGGGGTGGTTCCCCCCGAATCCCCGCTCATCCTCGCCTGGAATTCCTGTAACCTTCCTCCGCAGCAATCCTATGAGCTGAATCTTTACACGGGTGTCATCCCCCCGGAACTCCTTCCCGGAAGTGTACCGGTTAAGCACATATCCGGGATAAACGGTTTGAATTACACCTTCCCGGACAAAAAAACACTTCCGGAGGAAACTCCGTTAAGCTGGCAGGTGATCACATACACCCCGGGAGGGATCATCAGGGGCGTTCCCGGAGTGGTTCATCTTGCAAGAGGTGCTGATCAGCCCAAAGACACCCTACCCGCGGCGAAAGATCCGGCGAAAGATCCTTGCAAAGATCCCTGGTATGTTGCCCTGGAAGAGGAACAATGCCAGGAAATCATCAATGAGGTGGTGAAACCCGGACTGGACGGTGTCAGGGATCAGTTCAGTGCATTTCAGAAAGTATGGAAGGATCATTTCAGGGAATTGTCACTCACAATGAGCACCTTTGATATGCGGCTGGGATGCTCGAATACTGGATGGGCACGGGAAAAGAGGTAGAGGAAAATGCTGAAAAAGTACAGGCCCTCGCCAACCTGATCGGGGATGGCGTGGATAAAGGGATAACGGCATTTAAGGAGGGAGGAGAGGAAGCCCTGAAAGAGGTGGTAAAAGGGGTCATTGAAGATAAAGTAAAGGAGGCTGAACAAAATGCCGCTTCCCGGCTCTCGGAAGACCTGGGGACCCTATACGACCTGAAGGACATTGCCGTCAGGAACATCGGACTGGGCATCGCAAAAGGACTAACAGGCGTATACCCCGACAGAAAGGCTGATTTTTACCGGAGAGCGATGGAAATCTCCATTACTGAACTCTCCGGCTGGATTTCCCACGCCTATGCCTGGAACAACGGGAATACCCACCCGACACTCCAGCAGGGTATTGCTGAACTTAACCAGATGTTGAACCAACTCGACCAGGTGGAAAATGATTTTGACAAAGCGGTTAGTGAAGCGGGATTTAAATGTATCTCGTGCAAAATACCACCGGAAATGATGAAGGAAATCAACAAGCTCCGGATGCAGCTCAATGAGGAGATGCGGAAATTCGGTGACACAATCGACCGGATCACACAACGGTTGAATGATGCCCTTGCTGCCGTCAACAATAAAAGGGCCTATGAAGATGTGGCACGCCTCGGCTTTTTTCAGGGCCACAGTGCAAAAAAAACCAGGGAAATCAAAAGAGTATTGTCTGATTGCAGGAATGAACTGAGAGAGGCCAATGACATCCGAAGGTAACGGGATAGTCCGGCTTATTTAACTCCGGATTTTTTAAGGCAGGAAGTGTAACTACAGGTGGAATTCTTTGTCATATTTTAATCACTAATACATTTTGTTATGAAAAGAATATTGATTTCCATTTTTGTAGTCCTGGCTATTTTTGTATCCTCTGTTTCAGCACAGGTGCTCAATTCACGTAGACTGGACAGTCTGTTCAGCCTCCTGTCCGAAAAAAACAAAGCCATGGGAAGCCTGGCTGTCATGAAAGAAGGAAAAATCATTTACACCAAAGTCATCGGGTACAGCAGCATATCCGGAACCGGAACAACGGCTGCCACTCCGTTGACCAAATACAGGATCGGATCCATCACAAAAATGTTTACGTCCGTAATGATTTTTCAGTTGGCCGATGAGAAAAAAATCGCCTTGAATACCCCGCTTAGCAAGTGGTACCCTCAAATCCCCAACGCCGATAAAATAACCATCAGCCAGATGCTAAGCCACCATAGTGGTATACACAGTTTTACCAGCGATCCGGAATACCTTACCTGGATGACTGATGCAAAGACGGAAAAGGAGATTCTGGACTATATCTGTTCTAAACCGGCAGAATTTCAGCCGGGTGAAAAGGGGGCATACAGCAACTCCAACTTTTACCTGTTGGGCCGGATCATTGAAAAAATCACGAAAAAATCGTATCCCGATAACCTGAAAAAAAGGATTACCGGGAAAATAGGATTGAAAGACACTTATTACGGTGGAAAGACAAACCTGCTTCAAAACGAGTGTTATTCGTACAAAATGGAAGATAAATGGATGCAGGAACCAGAGACCGACATGAGCATTCCCCATGGAGCCGGGGCGCTGGTTTCCACGCCTTCCGACCTTGTGCGGTTCATTGATGCCCTTTTTGCCGGGAAACTGATTTCATCTGATAGCCTGGAGAAAATGAAAACGATAACCGATGGCTTCGGGATGGGAATTTTCCAAATCCCCTTTTTTGAAAGAAAAGCCTTTGGTCACAACGGAGGAATTGACGGATTTCAATCAAGCCTGGGGTATTTCCCGGAAGATCAACTGGCTGTTGCTTATTGTACAAACGGTGTGGTTTACCCGCCAAATGACATCCTTATCGGTATTCTGAGCATTTGCTTTAACAGGGAATATAAATTACCTTCGTTCGATACTTTTGAAATAAGACCGGAGGATTTGGAAAAGTACACTGGGGTATATTCCAGTCCCCAGCTACCGCTGAAAATCACCATCACCAGAAAAGATAAAATATTGATGGGACAGGGAACCGGGCAACCAGCTTTCCCGTTAACAGCCACTGCACCGGATACCTTTACCTTCGACCAGGCAAAGCTCAAAATGGTCTTCCGGCCGGATAAAAAGGAGATGACCCTGTCCCAGGGTGGCGGTACCTTTGAATTTAAAAGGGAATAGAATCACAATCAAATCCCCTCTCCCACATGGAGAGGGGGCAGGGGGTGAGGTAACAAATGATGAAATTCTCAGCGATATTTTTCTCCCTTTGGTTCATCCAGTTCCAACTGACTGGCCAGTCTCCCTATGCCCTCCGCCTCTCAGAGGCAGCCATAGAACTGACCAAAACCCACGTCACCTATGACCCGAAATATTACCGGCTGGCTTATCCCAACGGTGATCTGCCTCAAGACCGGGGCGTTTGCACCGATGTGATCATCCGGGCATACCGCAAACTGGGCACTGACCTGCAAAAGGAGGTGCATGAAGATATGAAGGCTCATTTTGGCAGTTATCCGAAATACTGGGGACTTTCCCATCCCGACCGCAACATTGACCACCGCAGGGTTCCCAACCTGATGAAATTCTTCTCCCGGTTCGGAACAGTCAAACACATCACGACAAATCCCGAAGATTACCTTCCAGGTGACCTGGTTTGCTGGAACCTGGGCGGCGGAGTCACCCACATCGGGATTGTGGTCAATATGAAGTCGGAAGACGGCCAGCGTAACCTGATCGTCCACAACATCGGCGCCGGTCAGGTCCTGGAAGATTGCCTATTCCGCTTCCGGATCATCGGGCACTTTTCTTATCAACCCGGATAATTTCGGATTTCGGATTTGAGATTTCGGATTGAAAGGCAGGAGAGTCCGCAGGTAAATCCGAAATCTCAAATCCGCCCTCCGAAATTAATTCAATCCGAAATCGTACATCCGAAATCCGAAATTAATTATATTGTTCCAGTTCCGCCATCACCTTATGCAGCTCCCGTTCCAGGTCCAGCGCTTTGGCCCGGCTGTTGTACCAGATAGATAATTCCATCAGGTACTCGATCAGGGAAATGTCACCCAGTTCCAATGCCTTGAGCGCCATGGCCGAGTTATCCAGTGTGAGCAGGTTGTTCCGGTAATCTTCCAGAATGCTCCTCAATTCAACAGCCTGGTCATACTTTGCCCTGAGTTCATGTTTAATGCTGATTTTCCCGGCAGCACCAGCCTCCACAGCCGCCAGGTTTTTCAAGCGGGCCTGCTTCACCTGGTTCTTTCCGGCCCAGAGCGGAATGGTAATCCCTGCTGTTATGCCTGAAAATTGTTCCCCTGTGATTTTCTCACTCATATAGCCTGCATTGAAGCCCGGAAGTGCGAGTGATGTTGCGAGTCCAATCTCCTTCCGGCTAAGTTCCGACTCCTGTTGCAACCATTGCAACTGTGGATGGCGACCCTCTGCCTGACTGTACCAGGCTTCAAAATCAGCTGGAATAACAGCTGCCGGGAACAAGGTATCCTTCAGCTCCAGGGGAATTCCACCATTCATTCCGGCAAGCAGAGTAAGCAATGACTTCCGTCCGGTTTCCAGATGCTTCAACTCCTGCCTGACATTCATCTCATCCAGTTTCGCCCTGTTAACATCCGGCAGTGCAGTTTCTCCGGCGTTGAACCGGGTTTGATAAGCTGAGGCAATGCGCCCGGCCTGCCCTAAACGGCGGGAAGTTTCAGCCAGCTGCCGGTTACACCAGACGAGGTCAATACAGGCCAGTTTGGCTTCCAGAAGAAGCTCCTTCCGGTTTTTCTGAAACAACCACTCCGATTGCCGGTTTTTTATCCCGGCCATTTGCGACCGGTACAGGTAGGCTGTCGGAAAATCGAACGACTGGGTAACATTGACATCGTGACGCTTGCCGATCATAGCCGGATTACCCCATAGGTAACCTATACCTGCTTCCGGATTATCCGGATAAAGACCTGTTTTATTTCCTGCCTTTTCTGCCTCCAGGTAAGAATTGAGGGATTTCAGGGCAGGGCTGTTTTGCTCAATCTGTTGAAGTACCGCCTGAATTCCATTTTGGGCGTGGAGACCAAAGATGGCAATCATACAGAAGGTTGTGAAAAACAACTTTTTCATATTTCTGATTCTAGTTGTGGTCGCTTTAATAAACTAAACATAATCGGAACAATATAAATGTTCAAAAGGGTTGACGTCAGTAATCCTCCCAAAATTACCTTTGCCATAGGGCTTTGGATCTCATTTCCGGACAAATCGCCCCTGAAAGCCAGCGGAATAAGCGCCAATGCTGCCGTTAGCGCGGTCATCAGGATGGGATTCAACCGGTCGGCCGATCCTTTGATCACGGTATCTTCAGGATTCATTCCCTTTTTTGACAGATAAAGGTAATGAGAAATCAATAAAATTCCATTTCTGGTGGCAATTCCAAACAAAGTAATAAAACCGATTATGGCAGGGATACTCAGATTCCCTGAGGTGATCCAGATGGAAAAGACACCACCGATCAGTGCAAGTGGCAGATTCAGCAAAACAATACCCGCCAGTTTCAGATTCCTGAATTCCTGGTAAAGCAACAGAAAGATGATAAAAACTGCCAACAGTGAGGTGAGCAGCAAGGTTCGGGAAGCGCTGGCCTCACTTTCAAATTGTCCGCCATATTCCAGTCTGTAATTCTCCGGTAAAATGATGTTGGCTGAAATCCGTTGTTGAATTTCATTCACTGCTCCGCGCAGGTCTCCGCCTTCCACATTGGCTGAAATCACCACTTTTCGCTGCACATTTTCCCTGCTGATTGAACCCGGTCCGGTTACCGAAACAATGGTGGCCAGCTGTTCCAAAGGTACTTTACCCCCGGTTTCCGTATCGATCAGCGCAGAACGGATGCTTTCGAGGGATTCTGTATAATCTTTGTTGAAACGTAAAACAAGATCAAAACTCCGTTGACCTTCATAAATCTCTCCCAGCTTCTCTCCGCCAAAGGCAAACCGGATATAATCGTGGAATGCAGTCTCTGAAACACCGTAATAAGCGAGCAGGTTACGGTCGGCCCTGATCTGCACCTGAGGAACCTCCGACCTTTGCTCCAGGTTGATGTCCACCAATCCTTCGACACCCTGAATCAGGCTTTTTATCTCATTCCCAATAGAATACATTTTATTGAGGTCGGCACCAAAAATCTTTATGGCAATATTCGCCCGTGTTCCCGACAGCATGTGGTCTATCCGGTGTCCCAAAGGCTGGCCTACTGTTGACGCTATTCCCGGGATTCCTGCCAGTCTTTGCCGGACATCCGCCATAAATGCCTCCTTTTTTCTATCTTTTAAGGTGAAATTAACGTCAATTTCAGCGCTGTTGGTGGTCTGGGAATGCTCATCCAACTCGCCTCTGCCTGTTCGTCTTGCTGTTGACGTCACCTCCGGAATAGCCAGCAATTCCTTTTCCACCATATTCCCCAGGTCATTGCTCACTTCCAGGGAAGTGCCGGGTTGGGTAATGACCGACAAAGTAAGGGTACCTTCGTTGAATTCAGGCAAAAAACTCCTTCCTAATGTGAACAGCAGTCCGAAAGTCACGAAAAATAAGAGCACAACCGGAACCAATACACTTTTTTTATGCCGCAGCGCCCATGCGAGCGATTGCTGGTAATAGCCCGAAAGATGGCGTACCAGCCACTTCTCTTTCTCATTTTTCCGGAGGTACTTTTCATCCGACAACAGCATCTTTGACAACAAGGGGGTCAATGTCATGGCCACCAGCAGCGAGGTAAACAAGGACACCAAAAAAGAAATTCCCAATGGTTTGAGCATTCTGCCCTCCATTCCGGAAAGGAAAAATAAAGGAGAAAAAGCCACCATGATGATCAACGTGGCATTCAGGATGGAGGAACGAATTTCCCTGGACGCTTCATAAACGACCTGAAAGGAAGACAGCTGCTGCTCCGGTGGAGCCAGGCGGTTCTGACGCAAACGTTTAAAAACGTTTTCTACATCAATGATGGCATCATCCACCAGGGAACCTATGGCAATGGCCATCCCTCCAAGGCTCATGGTGTTGATGGTCAGTCCCAGTCCCCGGAGGACCAGTACAGAACCCAGCAGCGACAATGGAATCGCCAGCAGGGAGATAAAGGTGGTGCGGAAGCTTCCGAGGAAAACAAAAAGAATCAGGATAACAAAAACAGCTCCCTCCAACAGGGCCATGGTAACATTCCGGATAGATGTCTCAATGAAATCGGCCTGCCGGAAAATCTTAGTATCCAGCTTTACATCCGGGGGTAAACCTGGTTGTAATTTTTGCAGGTTATCCTCGATCTTTCGCGTTACTTCCAGGGTATTGGCGCCAGGCTGCCGGGAAACAGAGATGATTACAGCAGGCCTGGCATTTCTGGAAGCGTATCCCATTTTCACTGCGCTCCCAATGGTGACATCGGCCACATCACCAATCATCACCGGCTTTCCATCCACACTTTTAATCCAGGTAAGCGCCAGTTCTTCCGGTTGATTGGTACGGGCAATTCCCCTGAGCACGTATTCGTTTCCATATTGCCTGACAACCCCTCCTGAAGAGTTCCGGGACATTCCGCGGCAGGTTTCCAGCAGTTCGGCCATGGAAACCTTATACTGCTCCATCTTTAGCGGATCGGCCAATACCTGGTATTGTTTGTAATCACCACCGATGATGGTAACCTGGGAAACACCTGACGTAGAGAGTAAAACAGGTTTCAGACTCCATTCTGCCAGCGTTCGCAGATCCATGCTCGAGGTGGTATCAGATTGCATCCCAATAAAGAAAATCTCCCCCATTACACTCGATTGGGGTGCCAATACAGGCTGACTGATTCCCTCAGGCATCTGTGATGCAATGGTAATCAGTTTTTCACTCACAATCTGGCGGGCCTTTAAGACGTCCATGCCCCAGTTGAATTCCACCCAGACAAAAGAATACCCCTGGGAAGAGGCTGAACGTACACGGCGCACCCCTGTAGCACCATTCACTGCAGTTTCCACCGGAAAAGTAACCAGCCTTTCCACCTCTTCAGAAGCCATTCCATGGGCATCGGTCATCACCACAACCGTAGGCGTAGTCAGATCCGGAAAAACATCCACATCCATTTTCAAGGCGGTATGGGTACCAATGACCAGCAGCAAAAGGGAACACAGCAGGATAAAAAAGCGGTTTTTCAGGCTGAACCTGATGATATGATCAATCATAGCGGTACTTAAAAGTCAAATTAAATCCGAAATCGTAAATCCGAAATCGTAAATCCGAAATCCGAAATATCTTAGTGTACATGTCCTGCGTGTGGATCGAGAGCACCTGACGCTTTGGCAAGTTTCACCAGAACAGCCCCTTTGGTAATCACTCTTTCACCTTCCTGCAACCCACTGATAATCACAACCCTTAAACCATCAGAAGCCCCGGGTATGATTTCCCTGCGTTCAAACAACTCCGGCGATCGCTGAACAAAAACATAATAGAGTCCTTGCTCTTCCATCAGCGCTTCAACCGGTATGGTCAGCTGTTCCCGGTCTGTTTTGCACCTGATCAGGAGTTCCACCAAACCACCCGGGATGAATTCTCCCGAATTGCTGACTTGCAAGGTAACCGGGAACATCCCGTTAGCGCTGTTCAGACTTCCGCCGACTGAAAGAAGACGACCATTCAGCTCCTCCAGGGAAAACGTCTTATTCCCCGGAAGGGGCCTGAGGGTAAATCCATTCATTTTCCCGATTTCCTGATGGTATTTCTGCAGAACATCAGCAGTTAAGACCAGTGAATTGTCTTTGGAAACAACCAGAAGTGGCTGTCCGGTCGCTGCATATTCACCGTTCTGAACCAGTAACTTCCGGATAAAACCGGTCATTGGGGAAACGACCGTTTGGCCGTCCCTCCGGAAATTGTCCCTTAAGTTTTCATAAACCGCCTTGCTGTTCAGGTAGTGCGCTTTCGATTCCTGCAGTTCCTTTTCAGGGATCAGTTTCTCACCGGCCAGTTTCGTTTTTCTTTCAAAGTCGGCTTCCGATTGTTGAAAATTGTTCCGCGCTTCCTCTATTTTCAGCCCGATGTTTTCCTCTGCCAGACCGTTCCCGGAGATGGTCATTAAAAACTGCCCCTTAGAAACCGCGGCTCCTGAGGTCAGGGAATTTCCCGCAAATAAGACCATCCCGTTCGTTTTGGCGGAGATCACCATCTCATCCCCCGGTGCAGGTTCAACCCGTGCGATCGATCTGATTACACTGCCGAAAGCAAGCTTCTCAGGCAGTCCGGTGGCAAAATTACTTTTCCACGACTGTTCCTTCGTGAAAACGGTGCAGTTGGTGTTATCTTCTTCCTTTTGGTGGACAGTGGCATGGCCCTCTTCTTCTGAAGCAAAAACCTGAACATCCGGAACTTCAAGGTTGTATTCTCCTTCTCCCGTTTGAAAGTGAAAGGACAGCACACCTCCACCGGCAATCTCTGGCGTAAGCTCAAAAGTATAAATCCCATCCCTGACCGGTACTCCGGAAATTTGACCATTCTCACGCCCTCCGGATTTCAGGGTAACCGATACCGGAACAGGGCTCAAAGGTTTAAAATCAGCCATCCGCGTAAAATGAGCCAGTATCTGAGCCTTTTCTCCGGCTATAAATGGATCTGCTTCCGCAAAAAGCTCCCAGTCTGCGGAATAAACGGTGTATTGTATCTTTTCCGGCTCAGCATGACCAGTTTCCTGCTCATGCCGGTGCCCGCACCCCAGGAATATCAAAAACAAGGATACGAAGCCAATTAAATATTTCTTCATGAATAAATGTTTAAATTCACTTACAACGATAATTTAAGGGATTGAAAAACAAACCCTTCCGTGTATGATCATTTAAACAGCCGGCGGAGCCCGGAGTGAGCAGGTGGAATAAAACCGGATGGTCAGCGGAGGTGTTGCCCCGGAATGGTGCTTCCATTTTTGCCATACCGCGTGAATGCCTGTAACTTCCAATTCCGGTAGGAGGAAGACCAGCAGACCTGGAATTTCAGAATTGGAATTTTCAGGTTGACCAGCCAATCTGTTTTGATGGGAAGGCAAAAAGGTAAGCTGTTTGAGCAGGCACCCATCTTCCTGACCAGAATGGTTGTGCGAATGGCATGCGCTTTCATTGGTACAACACTGGGAACATTCCTGTTCAAATCCATGGTGCTGGTTGAAACATATTTCAGTTCCATGATGGTGATGGGGTACCATGAAATGAAGTAGCCAGACCGCAAAAGCAGCCAGTAACAATCCGGATATGTGACGTCTCCTGACCATCTGAAACAATGTGTTGCAATGATAATACAAATTTGTCAATCAAAACAAATTACAGGTATTTAAAGCGGAACTTGGATTTCTGATGAAGAAATTGTAAATTGAATAAAGTTTTGGAGGGTAAGATCTTTTCATCATGGTGGTGGTTTTCACCGGGATCCTTACCATCGTCGTGCTGTTTATCCTGAGGTAAGCAGGGAGAGAAATAATCTTGTCTGTCGCTGCTATTCCTGACCTGAAACATGATTTTTTCAGGT
>DAIDJX010000044.1 GCA_027451165.1 Prolixibacteraceae bacterium
GGCGCTCGGCGGTAATTCCCTCTGGAAACGATCCGCGGCATTCACCTATGGTGTGGACCAAATTGTGTCACTGATGGAACAGGAGGGTGTTCCGCGGCTGATCTACCTGTCCAGTGTCGGAGCCGGGGAAAGCCGGAGTTATTTGCCGCAACCCTTCCGTTTTTTGATTGCGGATGTGATGCTGCGAGTCCCGCTGGCCGATCATACCCTCAATGAACAGCAAATTGCCGGCAGCTTGCTGCAATGGACGGTTGTCCGTCCAGGCGGACTGGGCGATGGTCCCCAAACCGGAAAAATCGTTCATGGCAGCGATAAAACTGTCTTTAACAGCAATGCATCCATCTCCCGGGCCGACGTGGCCGCTTTTATGCTGGATCAGCTGACGGAATCCACTTATCTGAACAAGGCAGCCTGGCTGAAAGTATAGGACAGGTGGAAAACTGCCATAGGTCAATGGAGACCGGAGACGGAAGACGGGTGCTTCGGCTCCGCTCAGCAACCGGTAATCAGTAGTCGGTAATCGGTAATCGGTTCTGGGGATGTTCTCCGGAGGAGATTAATATCCATAGAAAACGTACCCGCAAAAGCCCCGTGCCGCTGTTTGAAAAACCGCCCATGTTTTACGGAAACCGGAGACGGGAGACAGAATGCGGGAAATTTCCATAAGGTAAGCAGTAGACAGTCATCACAAAATAAAATAATCCTAATTTTAAAAAGCGAATTTCACCGTGACAGAACATAAACTATTTCAATGACGCGCAAGCAAAAAATATCCATCCGTTTCTTTGACGATCGCGAAGTACGGGCCGTTTGGGATGAACAAAACGCCAAATGGTGGTTTAGTGTACTGGATATAGTGGCATTGCTGACCGGACAGGACGACTACACCAAAACCCGCAACTATTGGAAATATCTTAAGGCCAAACTGAAAAAGGAAAACAGCGGGTTGGTTAGTGCCACTACCCAACTGAAACTTTTAGCCAGTGATGGTAAACAATATTTAACCGACATGTTGGATTACTCCGGAATTATCGCCTTAGGCAGGGAATTTCCTGGCAAAAAGGCAAACCGGTTTATGGATTGGTTTTCCTTCAGTGATGAAAGTTTAGACGGGAAAAGCAAAACAAAAGCATATGCCTTGTTTGAAAGTTCTTTTATCAACAGCATAGAAGTGGGTACAACCAAAGGGTTGCAACAAATACATGCTTATTTGTTTGGGGGATTGTATGATTTTGCGGGACAGATCAGACAAAAGAATATTTCAAAGGGTGGTTTTCAATTTGCTGTATCGCGCTTTTTAGGCCAAACATTAAAGGAGATTGATGCAATGCCAGAAACGACATTGGACGAAATCGTGAACAAATATGTTGAAATGAACATTGCACACCCTTTTATGGAAGGAAATGGCAGAAGCGCCCGGCTTTGGCTGGATTTAATACTGAAAAAACGAATCCAAAAATGCGTGGATTGGAGTAAAATAGGTAAGCGGGATTACATGAACGCCATGATGCTCAGTCCAACCAATGACAGTGTTCTGAAATCACTTTTGGAGAACGCGCTCACCAGCAAAATAAATGACCGGGAAATGTATATGAAAGGGATTGACTATTCATATTACTATGAAGAGAATGACTGATGGTAACCAGAAATGGGAGACAGGAGACCGGAAACCGGTCCCGGCAGACCGGCTAACAATGACCTTATTGGTCATATACCTTATCATCCTTGTCTGGATCGTCCTCTTTAAGCTGGGGGTGCGGTTTTCTTATATGGAGCAACGGGAGGTCAATCTGTTGCCATTCAGCGAATGGTTTACTCCGGAAGGAAAAACGGATGTTATGGAAACCCTGCTGAATGTGGTGATTTTTATTCCACTGGGTGTTTACGCCGGAATGCTGTTTCGAAAATCGTCGTTGGGTATTCAACTGCTGATCTTTTTCGGCATCAGTTTTTTGCTGGAAGGGCTCCAGTTCGCCTTTGCCATCGGGGCATTCGACAGCACGGATCTGGTGACCAATATTTCCGGTGGAATCGTGGGGTTATTGTTCTATCGGGCATTTGAGAGGCTCTTCACCAACCCTGTGAAAGCACAGAAATTCCTCAACCTCCTGGCCACCGCTGCAACGTTGGCGATGGTCATCCTGCTGGTTCTGTTGAAAATGAACCGGTTGCCGATCCGGTATCAATAACAATTTTTTCATCCTGCCTGCCCTTGATTTTTAATATTTCCTGCAGGACGAAATTACCGGAACATGATGGCCACACCCAGTGAAATCCGGTTGAGGTTTCCCTTATGCTCCCACTCTTCCCACTGGTTGTTTTCATATTCTTTTCTCAAGACGGATAAGGTTTCCTGATAGCGGTATGCAGCAGTGATCAGAATATCATCTTTTCCATCCAGGGGAACTTTGATGCCGATTTCAGGATGTAACATGATTCCTCCAAAATGGCGGAGACTGGCATCTTCTATCCTATAAGGCGACCAACTCAGGATCAGGTGGTCATAATGCCCTGGATTAAAATTGCCCAGGGAATAGCCACCCTTCAGGTTCAAAAACGGGGAAATTTTTCTGTCCTTCACGGTGTACCGGAATTCAGCAAAAAGCGGAAAAAGAAAGTGATCGAAAAACTCAAATCCCATTCCTGCTCCGGCAGAAAAATGTCTGTTTAGCCAATACCCGCTGCTGGCATGAACCGAAGGGGAAAGGGTTAATTTCTTAGCGTTATTGGTATTATTATAATCGGCCGTAACCGTTGTTGAATAAAAGGCCCTGTAATAATTCCCATTTCCCCCGGTAACCTGGCTGTTTGCCGGCATCAGGTTGACCTGGATCTGGTAATACATGCCTTTCTTCTGTTTTTCAATCAACCGGGCATGGGTAACGTTGCTGTTCAGGCTGACAGAACCTTTTTCTATGAGCTGGGCGAAACCACGTGAAGTCAGAAGTAGTAATACGATTAAAATGGCTGCTCTTTTCATAAAAAGGATTTATGGGATGAGGTGAATATTTTCCGGATCTGAAATATCATAGAAGGAAAGTCTGGATTGGTTAACCACCGCCAGCGTATTGCCCTCCTTCTTACAGCAGGTACCCGAAATTCCGGGGTATTCCCGCACCAGACGGAGCTCATCTTGAGAAGGCGAATACACCCTGAGTTCCTTCCCCAGGGTAATCACCTTGTCGCCTGCCCTGACTATTTCTGCAGCATCAGTGTTGATCCCGTAATCTTTATAGCGCTCCATGTACCCGGATGTTGGATCCTTGCTTTTAAATGCTGCCCATACAGAGGTACCGGATAGTGCGATATAAGCGTTCATGTCGGGCAGGTAGGTAACATCCAGCGGCTTAAATGTTTTGAAATAGAGGTGATAGGAAACCGGATAGCTTTCGTGGTACAGGATACAATCACAATACCCGTTTTGAAGGTTGTATCCGGTTCCCAGAATATAAATCATGCTGTCTTCAAAGTACGTCTTTACCGGCCAGGCATCACTGTAATAATAGGGTGGGGCATATTTTCCCCGGGGATTTGTCCACAAGTCTTCTTCCCTTGCACTGAAAGTTCCCGACCGGTAGGTACAAATCGCCCAACTGTTGTAAGGTCCATACGTATAAATTTCGTCAGCGCCCATTTTGACCATTCCGACGTAAGGTTTGTCATTTTCAGGATAATTGCTGAACCAGGACTCAGGGATCACTTTTGTCGTCAGGTTGCCATAGAGCAGGTCATACGCGCTGAAGTCAAGATCAGGCTGTGTCCCGGTTATCATGCCCTGAATGCTGTGCGTCTCTGTTCCGGCAATAAGCCCCTTCCCTTCCACGTAAGGAATATTCCATTCCTTTTTATAACTGGTGTACCGGTTGAAAAAGTTTGTCTGCCGGTTTAAAACATTTATCTTCAGTGGATTGCTGACATCAATAATCACCAGATCCACCAGATTGTTACAAAAAAGACGGTTATCAGCAAGCTCAAAATCTTTGAGATACCTGCACGCAATGAAACACAGATAGCTTGTTCCCGCCTGTTTTTTTTCGAAAACATGTACACCGTTTAACCGGTCACCCACGAAATAATACTTGTCATTGGAAAGGATTTTAAATGGGTCGGCAAAGGGTGAAAGCTCTTTGACCTGAATATTTCCGACTTCGCTCATATCCAGAAATACCGGATATTGCTTCGACTGTGTGGTGAGTTTTGAATAGCTGTAGGTATCTTCATAATGATCTTCACATCCAAGGAGAAAAAGTACCGCAAAAAGAGCGAAAAGTTGCTTCATAGGTAACTGTTTAGCAAAAATCGGATTTTCTGAAAATAAGATGAAATAAACCGGCAAACGTTGCTCCTGACTTGTAATTTTTTTCATTTCCTTGCTTTTTCTCAAATTATTTGCAAATTTTGCAGGAAACCATAAACGAATTCTGTCTGCCATGAAACTAAAGTATTTTGTCCTGATGATGTCCTTGTTAATGGGGCCATTCCTGGTCAGCGCTGCCGGAAAGTATACACAGTTACGTGATCTGCGTGTCGAATATAAGAAGAACCCATTGGGAATCGGGACTTCCAGTCCGCGATTTTTCTGGAAGATCACTTCCGACGTGCCCGGACAAATGCAGACTGCCTACCAGCTTCTTGTGGCTACTACGCCCGGAAAACTGGCTCCCGGGAAAGCTGACCTTTGGGACAGTAAAAAGGTGGGTTCTGATCAGAGCATCCAGGTGGCCTACCAGGGCAAAGTGTTGGAGTCAAGACAAAGATGTTACTGGACCGTGAAAATCTGGGATAAGGATGGCAAGGAGGTGAAAGCAGTTTCTCCGGCTTACTTTGAAATAGGTCTGCTGGAGGAGAGCGACTGGCAGGCCGACTGGATCCGCTCGGCCCAGGTTTTTACGGAATACAGCTATCCATCACCCCTGTTGCGGAAAGAGTTTACCCTGGCCAAAAAGATAAAATCGGCACGTTTGTATGTCACCAGCCTTGGATTGTATGAATTCCGGCTGAACGGGACTAAAGTAGGGGATGAAATGTTCACACCAGGCTGGACCAGCTTCAAAAACCGGCTGCAATACCAGGTTTACGATGTCACAGGGTTGCTCACCACCGGAAACAATGCTGCCGGTGTTGTCCTCGGCAATGGCTGGTACAGGGCTTTTAACCCGAATTCCAACCGGAACCGGGAAATCACACCGCTGGAAGTGCTTGCCCAGCTGGAAATCGAATTTTCTGACGGCTCCAGACAGGTGGTAAAAACCGATAACAGCTGGAAAGCCTCCACGGGAGCCATCCTGAAATCAGAAATTTATGACGGGGAGATTTATGATGCTCGTCTTGAAAAATCGGGATGGGACAAGCCCGGATTCGACGATAAAACCTGGCTGGGTACTGCGGCGATTTCCAGAGGAAAATCCAACCTGGTGAGCGCCGTCTCTGAACCGGTCCGCCGGATCGAAGAATTGACTCCTGTGAAAATCATCGTTACCCCTGGTGGTGATACGGTTGTGGACATGGGTCAGAACATGGTTGGCTGGTGTCGCCTTACCCTGAATTGCCCTGCCGGAACTACCATCAAGCTGCGCCATGCTGAGGTGCTGGATAAAAAGGGGAATTTTTATACGGAGAACCTTCGGACGGCCAGACAGGAGATTGTCTATACCTGCAGAGGGGGAGGAGCAGAAGTATATGAACCTCGTTTTAGCTTTCAGGGATTCCGGTATGTGGCGGTTTCCGGCTATCCGAAACCGGTAACAACCGATATGATCAGGGGGATTGTGGTGCACAGCGACCTGGAACGCACGGGCTCTTTCAGTTGCAACGAGCCGCTGCTGAACCAGTTGCAGCACAACATCATCTGGGGGCAGAAAGGAAATTTTCTGGATGTGCCGACCGATTGCCCGCAGCGGAATGAACGCCTGGGCTGGACCGGCGATGCCCAGGTTTTTGCCCCGACCGCCTGTTTTAACATGAACAGTGCCGGATTTTTTACCAAGTGGTTGTACGACCTGGCGGCCGATCAACATGAAGATGGCGCTGTTCCCCACGTGATCCCCAATGTCCTCGGACGGGGCGGGTCGAGCGGGTGGGCCGATGCTGCCGTAGTAGTCCCGTGGGTGATGTACCGCTCTTATGGCGATACCCGCATCCTGGAGGAACAGTTTGTCAGCATGAAGAAGTGGGTGGAATTTATGCGCAAACAGGCAGGAGATACTTACCTCTTCAAGCCCAAAGACAGGCAGTTCGGCGACTGGCTGGCCTTTGCCACCACCCGCTCCGATTATCCGGGTGCTACCACCGACAAGGATTTCCTCTCCACTGCCTATTTTTACCACTCAGCAGATTTGCTGTGCCGGATGGCAGTCATTCTGGGAAAAAAACAGGAAGCCGCTGATTACGGGGAACTTCAGCAAAAAATCAAAGAGGCTTTTATCAGGGAATTTGTCACCACCAACGGAAGGCTTTCCTCCAATACGCAGACGGCATACGTGGTGGCCCTCTCCTTCGGGCTGCTGCCTCCTGAACTGGAGAAAAACGCGGCGTCCCGTCTGGCTCAGGATGTAAACAGTTTTGGCCACCTGACCACCGGTTTCCTCGGAACCGCCGACCTTTGCCATGTGCTCGCCCGCTACGGATATCTTGCCGAAGCTTATAAGTTGCTGTACAGAAAAGAATACCCATCCTGGCTCTATCCGGTCACCAAAGGAGCCACCACCATCTGGGAAAGATGGGATGGCATCAAGCCCGACAATACCTTCCAGAATGCGGGGATGAATTCCTTCAACCATTATGCTTACGGCGCCATCGGAGACTGGATGTATAAAGTGGTGGCCGGGATCAATGCCGGTCTGCCCGGATATAAATCTATCGTAATCAAACCATTTCCGGGCGGCAAGATGAACGATGTGGCCTGCAGTCATGAAACCCTGTATGGTACGGTCAGCTCTGCCTGGAAGATCACGGATAACCGGTTTGTCCTTACCGTCTCCATTCCAGCCAATACCTCAGCAGAGATTTATGTGCCCTCCACCGGCAGGACCCTGAAACAAAACGGTATGGACCAGACTCAGGCGGAATGGATAACTCCGGAAGGCACCGCATATGGTTTTCTGAAAACCCGTGCAGGATCAGGTGATTATGTGTTTGAATCGGACTATATGCCGGGGAAATGATCATTACCGGGAACATTGAAATCGTTCTGCTTCAGGCCGGTATGTTCCCCTTTGGAAACTTCAGGGAAAATCCCGGAGTATATCGACAGCAATCCTGGTTAGATCATTATTTCCATTACCAACCGGTATTTACATAAGTCAGCTTCAGTTCAACGCGATCCCCACTATAAAGCCAAACCAGGGTTTTTGGTGGTAGATCCAGTTTTTCCGGTCAGGCCCCATAAGGTAATCAGTTCCGGCAGCAATACCGAAACTGGCCACATTGGATTCGATAAAACCGGCAAGCCCGTACTGGAAAATCATCCCGTTGTACTCAATCGTTACTCTTTCACCGGTAGTAAAGGGATTAACCGGAGTGGTCCCGACACCGGCAAAGACCCCTACATCAAAGCCTCTGCCTACTGCTTCGTAATGATCATGCCGGAAGGGGTGGGAATAGGTTTCCAGGTGGTAATGGTCGTGTCTCCATCCGGTAAAGAGCGCTGCGTTGAAATCGGTTGACAGTTGTGCCGGAATGGACTGTACCGCCGGGCGGTATTTGAAAAGTATGGTGGTTATGTCAATGTCAATACTGTTTTTGCCGAATTTTTCAGGGTGTTTATCCAGGGTGTCTTTGGGCTGAAGGGAAATTCCCATGACAGGATCTTTATCCGGTGCTTTCCCGTGAACAGGGTAAGCGATTATGCTGTCTTCGGCGATATCCAGGAAAACCTTGTTTTTCAGACCATTATCAGACCGGAAGTGGTAGTATCCGCTGTTAAACCCATGCCTGGATGATTTTTCGAAAACGCTACAAGCCGACAGTGAGACCATCAGCAGCAGAAACCAGAAGAGGTTTGTTTTTCTCATTACCGGTAATTATTTAAGTCTTAAATTTAATAAAAAATAAGATTGAACCAGATAAAAGAATGTTGTCAAACGGGAAATTGTCCATTTTCGGGGTAGTAAACAGTTGACATGATCCGTATTTTACTGTTCTATTCTATTTTGTTTCCAGGTTCCTGATTCCCGGAATTGTTCTGTTTATTATCATAAACTCCTGTCAATCTGATCCGCAAGATTCCAGCAGGGGAGACTTTTCAGTTGTTCCTGCGACCATGGGTCCTGGATGATGTGACATCCGGTGATTTGTTCCAGCCTGCCATCCGCAGAAAATCCTGCCGGGATAACAGACTTTTTTGCTGACCTTCATGGTTTTCTTCCCCGGGTTGATGATTGCTCATATCACAGGTTTTCTGATCAAAAAACAGGGTATAAAATAAGATCAGTTAAACGAATACCGGAATAAAAATAAGGAAAAGAACTGATCAATAAAATATCATTAATCCGTCAGGTTCATGGGATTTATCAGTTTATTTACCAACTTTGCATAGTAAAGGCGAATTTTTTATTTTCAGCTTTTTGAAGTTCTCGTCCGTCGAATTGGAAGCTGCATACAAACAGGCTGTTTTTCACTTCAAAACGGAACATTGCCGACTAGAAATGATAACTTAATCCATAATGTTATGAAGACAATTTTTACTTATGTTTCTTTTTTATGCCGACTGATGAAACCTGTCAGGGTTTTTCCCTTACTGCTTCCATTGGTCATCTTCACTGCGGCCTGGTTTACAGGGAACGCGAATCCGGGCCCGGTTTCCCTGGAGGCTGACCTGACCTGTTCCAACCTCAATTTCCTGCCTCAAACGATTAATGCCGGGGCAAGTCCTACGGCAGTGACCTTCCGTTTGACCAACAACGGACCTGCTAATTTGTCCGCTCCGAATAACCTGATGGATGGGATTTTCTATCTTTCTGTCAACAATATTTACGGAGATGCTGATGATGTTCAGATCGGAACATCCACATTTGCCTATGAAATAGTATCCGGGAGCTATACCGATGTCAGCCTTTCCCCATACGGGATGAGTACCATTAAAATTCCGGACACTGCCCTGGGAAGTTACTACGTTTTCCTGAGGGTACAGCATAATTCCTCCTCTGCACACACCGATCCCGTTACCGGAAATAACTATACGATGCGGACAGGAACCATTAACGTACTCAGTAACCGGTCGGATATCGCTGCCTCAGTAATGACCTTTTCACCTGCGGTTATCGCAGCAGGTGCCAGTCCGGCCTCCCTCACCTTCCGTTTGACCAATAACGGGCCCATCGGGCTGGCTTCGCCCAACACCCGTATTGCCGCTACTGTTTATCTATCGGGTAATACCACCTTTGGTGATGTGGATGATGTAACCATCGGAACCGGTACTTTTGACGTCACCCTGGCTTCCGGAACAGCCACCGATCTGGTCTTTTCTTCGGCCCAGCTTGCCAGTGTGGTTATACCGGTCAGTGCTTCCGGAAATTATAACCTTTTTGTTCAGGCAGTACACAGTTCACCTTCAGTACTTATTGATGCCAATCTCGCCGACAATAATACCATCCTGGCAGCTCCCATAACAGTGACCAATTCCAATGCAGATCTGGCGATAGGAGGCTTTAATTTCCTTCCGGCCACGATTTCCACCGGGGCACATCCTGATACTGCTTTCTTTGTTCTTTCCAACAATGGCCCCTCCAATCTTGCTGCACCGAATAATCTGGTTGATGTGGCTTTCTTTCTTTCCCGTAATTCCACTTTTGGGGATACTGATGACATCCCGATGGGAGGCTACACTTCCGCTTATACTATAACTTCCGGATCGTATGCCAACATTTCACTGACAAACACGGAAGAGGCGAATGTTACTGTCCCGGGTACAGCATCCGGAACCTACTATGTATTTGCCCGGGTACTTCTGAATTCCTCCTCTCTCTTGGCCGATCCTGTCACCTCCAACAACAAAACCGTGCGGGTAGGAGAAATAACGGTACTCAATACAAATGCTGACCTTGGTGTTTCCAATTTTGTGTTCTTAAAGGACACCCTTAATGCCGGAGCCCACCCGACCACTGTTACCTACCGTCTGACCAACAACGGCCCTGCCAACCTGAGCGCTCCCAACAATAAGCTGAACAGCTTGTATTACATCTCCCACAACAGCATCCAGGGGGATGCCGATGATATTCTGATCGGAACAGACACCATGAATGTTGCCCTTAATGCCGGAAGTTATACCGATATTACCTTGTCCGAAGCAATCCGGTCACGCCTTACCATTCCGGTGAATGCGTATGGAAACTATTTTGTATTTGTCGGGATACAACACAATGTGGCCTCCGGAATGACCGACATGAATATGAATAATGACTATGGAAGGCGCCTGGGTACCATTATGGTGATCAACAGGAATGCGGATATTGCCGTATCCGATTTTACCTTTTCTCCCTCTTCTCTGCAGGCAGGCGCCATTCCGACTGCTGTTACGTTTAAGATCACCAACAACGGACCGGCTGACCTGGCAACTCCCGACAAACGGGTCGTTACCTCCTTCATCCTGTCAAGAAACGCCGTTGCCGGTGATGCTGATGACATCCTGATGGGCGCTGACACTTCCGATTATGCACTGGCTTCCGGAGCCTTCCTCAATATTACACTGACCACTGCCCAAAAAGCAAAAATAAAAGTTCCTGTCAGCGGGTACGGTAATTATTCCCTTTTTGTAAAAATAGAACATGCTTCTCCTTCAAAACTGACTGATCCGGCAACAGCCAATAACCAGGCCTTGAAAACTGGCGGGGTTTATGTGGTCAATGCCAACTCAGACCTTGCCCTGTCCAACTTCAGGTTTACTCCGCAAACCATCGATGCAGGGGCTCATCCAGACACAGTTGCCTTCCTGTTGACCAACAATGGTCCGGCCGATCTGACCCTGCCCAATACCCATGTGGCTTCCATGATTTATCTGTCCAAAAACAATACTTACGGGGATGCGGATGATATCCCGGTAGGTATAAACGGCCATGATTTCACCCTTGTGGCCGGTAATTCAAGCAACGTGCTGTATACTCCGGCTAATCGCGCCAATGTTACCATTCCCACCAGTGCCACCGGCGATTACTATGTTTTTGCCCGTGTTGTTCACAATACCCCCTCAACCCTGGTGGATACAGTGACTGCCAATAATTATGTCGTAAGGGCAGGTACCATTAAAGTAAACAATACCCGCTCCGACCTGACGCCCTCCAATTTTGTCTTTTTCCCGGCTACCATCAATGCCGGGTCCAATCCCGACAGTGTTGCTTTCCGTCTGACCAACAACGGGCCGGTAGATCTGGCTTCTCCGAATACCCGGGTAGACGGAATGTATTATCTGTCCACCAATACTACTTTCGGCGATGCGGATGATCTCCTCATGGGAACCAATAACTTTAATGTTTCTTTGGCTTCTGGTTTATCAACCGATGTGGTCTCCTCCATTTCCGGCCGGGCAGACATTACCGTTCCGGCAACCGCATTGGGTACCTATTATGTTTTTGTGAAAGTGCTGCACAAATCACCGTCCCTGTTGACTGATCCCGTAACCGGAAATGACTATGCCATGCGGGTGGGAACCATCCAGGTTACACCTCCCTGCAACCTGGCGGTCTCTCCTGCCAGTTTGAACTTTACCTTTTCTGCCGACAGTAAGGCGATAAATGTGACTTCCGGATTTGCCTGGACAGCCACTGATAATGCCGACTGGATTTCACTTTCCCCGGTAACGGGAAGCACTAATGGGACCGTTTCTGTTACAGTCACGGAGAATTCCGGAATCACCAGGTTGGGGACTGTAACCATTGCCGGTTGTGGCAGAACGTTCTACGTCAACGTCAGGCAGGAGGAATTTTCAGTTTTGTCTATAAAGAGTATTCAGGGTGAAGGCGCTTATTCTCCCTATGTGGGTACCTACCACAGAATTCTTGGAACTGTTACAGCCTCTGTCCCGGGTTCAGGCTATTTTGTTCAGGATGCAGCAACACCCTGGAGTGGCATCTGGGTGGAAGATAATGTTAATACTGTGATGGAAGGCAATGGCATCCGTGTGGACGGCACTGTGGCGGAAGTGAACGATGTTACTGCCATCAGGGCATCAAAAGTGTTGCTGGTCAATCCACCGCTCATCGTTACTCCCCTGCAGGCCGCTTCTCCGGAAGCCGCCAAGGCAGAACAATACGAGAGCGTCCTGGTGAAAGTCGCCGGAGCGCGGTTCCAGGGAGCAGTTAACCTGGATGGCAGCTGGCCCATCAAGACCACCGAGCTCAACCGGATCTTCGTCAACAAATGGATGTATACCTATATCCCGGCTGAAGGCCATTTCTACACCATTACCGGGATAATCAACGGCAATCAGAACAATTACCGGCTGGAACCGAGAAAGGCGGCCGATATTATTGATCTGACCAATACCACACCGGTGGCCACTTTAAGGGAACAGGATCTGAAAGTCTATCCGAATCCCTTTACTGATCACCTGAATATTGAATACAGCGGACGCCTGACCAGGCTGACTGTTACGGATCTGACCGGCCGTACCCGGCTGGATGTGGAATATCCTTCTGCCAGGATCAACACTGGTCATCTTCCGGAAGGTATTTACATCATTACTTTGTCTGACAATACCGGTGTGGTTTCGGCAAGGAAATTCCTGAAGAAATAGCCCGGATAAAATAGAGTGCCTCTAAAGGGAAAAATATGACCCTTCATTTTATCGGGAACGTGTCATAAGTCCTCTGTGCAACTCTGTGTAAAACTCTGTGAAACTCTGTGTAACAATTGGTAAATTAATTACACGGAGTTTCACTGAGGATTCACAGTGCAACAATGAGGAGATAAATAATGTTTTTGCGATGTAAGGTAAAACCCCACAGCAGCTTAACCGGCATTGTCGTAGGCCGCTTTTATCCAGTGCAGCACTTCACGATCAATTTCTGTAATGTCCGTCACATTGATTTTATGGGAGTACATGGCATTGGCCGTTTTGATGACTTCCAGTTTTCCTGACGGAGCCTCTCCTTTCAGATTGATCCCGATCTCAAAACGTGTTTTGGTAGCCGGCTGCAAAATGGCAAATTGTTTTTTTCTTCTCAGACTCACATAGGCATTCTTGGGTGCAATTTCAATGTCTCCCCCAAAATTCAAAATCTCGCTCATCAACTTGTCATACAAGGGTTTGAAATGTTCCTTGCCGGCATATTGCTTCAGGATCAGATCATCCTGATTTTCCGCTGAAGCAGCATCCGTTCCCTTTGCTTTGTGGACGATCAGATTGGCAAAACCGTGGGTCAGTCCATGCTCCCCTTTCAGAAAATTCATTGCTTCCCCATGTTTGATGAAATTTTCTTTTTGCACGATTGTGATCCATTGCTCCAGTGTTTTGCCGGTGTTTTTGTAAAGGTTGTCCACCATGGTTTGTGTTGCCTTGTCCATTTTCGAATTTTTATTATACCAAATACAACGAAACTTTGTCGTAAATGTTTGAATAATTGTTCATATTTGCAACTATATTTGGAATCTGTCCCCAGCTGGCGGATGGAACCTGGAATCATAAATAAATTGTATATCGATGTCCTGTCAGGAAATAGAAAAAGTGAGTCTTGTGAAAGCAAAGATGAAGAGTGATCAATGCTTTCAGGATTTGTCGGAAACTTTTAAAGCGCTCAGTGATCCGACCAGAACCAAAATCATTTATGCCCTGTATCTGGAAGAGGAACTTTGTGTGGGAGATATTGCGGCAATTATCGGAACTTCCGATTCTGTTATATCACATCAGTTGAGGACATTGCGGAACATGAAACTGGTCAGATACCATAAAGCGGGGAAAGTTGCCTTTTATTCCCTTGACGATGTGCACATCAACAATTTGTTTGCGGAGGGATTGAGGCATGTGGAGGAGATGTGATTTTTCCAGGGACAATGAATGTTTGTTTACCCAATATAGTCTCTATTTATGGTACAACAAGGAGATCAGTTTTGTCTGACTGATATGAAAGAGGGGCAAACCGGGGTAATGAGGAGTGTCCTGGGGGGTAAGATGGCAGCAAAAAGGCTGGCAGATATGGGATTAACTGCAGGAACCGAGATCAAGATGATCAGAAAAGCCTTATTCAAGGGGCCGGTACAGATAGAATTGTGTGGAGCCCGGCTGGTACTGGGCAGAGGGTTGGCATCCAGAATTATCGTTGATCCGAAATGAGCAGCAATAAAATCAATATCGTTCTTGCCGGCCAGGGTAACTCAGGGAAATCGGTCTTTTTCAATTTCCTGACCGGTTTGCATCAGCACATTGGCAACTGGGCAGGTAAAACCATTGAAAAATGTGAAGGAACGCTTTTTTATAAGGAACAAACCATTGATGTGACAGATCTGCCGGGAATATATTCCCTGACCACTTCTTCGGAAGAGGAGGTGATTTCCCGGGAGTATATTATTCACCAGAAGCCGGATTGTGTCATCAATGTGGTGGATTCCACCAATCTGGAGCGGAGCCTGATCTTTACCCTGCAATTGCTTGAATTTCAATGCCCGGTCATTCTGGCCCTGAATATGTTTGACCTTTCAAAGAAGAAAAGGATTACGATCGATATCAATAAACTGCGGCACATTCTGGGTATTCCTGTTGTTCCGACGGTGGCCTCCCGGGGATACGGCATTACCCGGGTCATCGACAAAGTGTTGGAAATGCAGGGGGAAAGGAAGGAATACCCGGTACAGCGCTACGGGAAGGAAATAGAAGATGCTATTCATAAACTGACGCTAAAAATCAGCGGGTTGGAAACTCCTTATCCCGGAAGGTGGATTGCCATCAAGTTGCTTGAGAAGGATCCGGATATTGTTGACCTTATCAGATCAAAGGATGAAGCCATTACGGAAGAAGCCTGGAAGTTGGGGGAACACCTGGAAGATATTCACGGGCATGATGCTGCCCTGGTGATTGCCGATGAAAGGAGCCACCTGGCCTCCCGGATAGCCCGGGAAACGGTGAAGCTCAGCCATCATCAAAAGAGTACCCTTACTGACCGGATGGATGCTGTAGCCACGCATAAGGTATACGGGTATCTGGTTATGATCGCGATTCTTGGGGGTATGTTCCTGACTGTGTTTGGTTTCGGCAACTGGTTATCCGGAATATTTGACAGCCTCTTTACCGGCTGGCATGCCTCCTGGAAAGAAAATGTGGGGGAAAGTTTTATTGCGGGCCTTGGATGGGCAGGAATAGAGAGTGTTCTTGCCCTGATCCAGATCGCCCTGCCCTATATTCTGCCATTCTACATCATCCTTTATTTTTTGGAGAATTGGGGCTATATGTCCCGGATCTCCTTTCTGATGGATCATTTCATGCACCGGATGGGTATTCACGGGAAGGGATGTATCTCCTTTATCATCGGGTTTGGCTGCAATGTGCCCGGATGTTTGTCGTGCCGGATCATGGAATCAAAAAGGGAGCGGTTTATTACAACGGTCCTTGTGACCCTGGTCCCCTGTTCAGCCGTTTCGGTCATCGTTTTCGGACTGGTTGGGAAATATGTTGGTTTGTGGTGGGCTGCAGGTCTTTACCTTTTGGCAGCAGTGGTTGTATTTACCGTGGGTAAAATATTGTCCAGGCTGATGATTGGTGAACCGGTGGAGCTGATCATGCCGATGCCTGATTATAAAGCACCCAGGCTAAAGACAATCCTCCGGCAAACCTGGGGTGCTCTGGAGGAGTTTGTCTACATTGCTGCCCCGGTGGTCATCATCTCCGGGGTGCTCATCCAGGCCATCAATCTGGCTGGTTGGATGCCGGCCATTTCCTCCTTCCTGAAACCTGTGACCGTGAACTGGTTAGGACTTCCTGCAGTTACGGGTATTTTGCTGATTTTCGGGATTTTGCGCAAAGAACTGATCCTGGTCATGCTGGCTGCCTACCTGGGAACCACCCATTTTGCCGGGGCGCTGACTGCGCAGCAGATGATCACCCTTGCGGTGGTCAGCATTTTTTATGTGCCCTGTGTGGCCACCATATCTGTGTTGTGGAAGGAATACGGCTGGAAAAAGGCGCTGCTGATCTGTATCATTGAA
>DAIDJX010000045.1 GCA_027451165.1 Prolixibacteraceae bacterium
GACCACATACAAGGCCTATGATGTCTTATACCTGACCAGTTCCGCCTTCAAACTCGACAACAAAGTCTTTTTTATTATTGACAATGAAGCATACCCGATGGCATTGGACAGGGTTGAACTGGAAAACACCAGAAATGTATCAGAAAACACTTCTTCCGTTTCCACGTCAGATTCCACCTCGGTATCCGTGGTTACCGGCTATTCGGAAAACAATGAGAAAATCACCCGGTTCAATTACAAAATTCCTCCGGAGATCATCGAAAAAATAAAAGGGGCCGGTAAATTTCAAATCCGGTATTATTCAGGTCCAAACATGATCACAGTCAAACCAAAGCAACTTAGTATTATCAGGATCAAACAGCTGGCTGGTATGGAATGAATTGATTCCGGCAGTTTTAGGTGACGCAACTTTTAATCAAAGGATCACGTCTCCATTTTAGATTAAAGCCAAAATATGCTGGTCAACATAAAATCATTCCTGATTACCGGAATTTTGTCTCTTCTGCTGTGTTTAAATCTTAACGGACAGGGCAATGCAATCTTTGATAATGCTTATGTTCACATCGTCAAACTGACCTCCCTGCATGCTTCCGACTGGGACAGTATGGTCAGGAGGTACACCCCGAAAATCTACACCCCCCTGAAGGTTGAGATCGACGGTACCCTGCTGGACTCGGTCGGGGTGCGGATCAAAGGGAACAGTTTTTACCCTCCGACGATGGGCAGCAACAAATACCAGCCCTTCCGGCTGAAATTCGGAAAATTCAAAAGCGGCCGGCGCTTCGACGGACTGAAAGATGTGAACCTGCATATGCACGACTTGCTGACAAATTTCCTGGGATACGATATCTGGAGAAAGTGCGGGCTGGTCGCACCCCGCACCTCCTTTGCCAAAGTCTATTTCGATAACCTGTACCTTGGCATGTATATGTTTGTGGATGAAGTAGATAAAATATTCCTTGACCGTCACTATGGAAACGATGACGGCAATCTCTTCAAGGCGGATGAGAAAATGGCCAATCTGTCGTGGCTGGGCTGGGATCAGACGCTTTATGGGGCGTATACCCTGGAAACCAATGAAGATAAAAACGACAAATCGGATCTGATCGCATTTTTATACGCGTTGCATCACACCCCGGAACAACTGCTTCTGGATTCCTTACGGGTACGGCTGAATATGGATGCCTTTTTCAGATCCATGGCCATCGAAATGTTCATCTGCAAACGCGATGCTTTCTACGACTCAGGGCACAACTATTTTCTCTACCACAATACAGAGACCGCCAGATTTGAATATATCCCCTGGGATCTGGACAACAGTTTCCAGTCGCTCGATCCGTTCAACCTGAATTTTGTCACCAATTCAGGAATGATGGGAAATCCCGCCATACAAAAGATCATGAATGTCCCGGCGCTGAAAAACTATTATTACCAATGTGTCTGTAACCTGATAAACTCATCTGCCTGCGATCCGGAGAGACTGCTCCGGCTGATGGACGAAACGGAGGCCTTCCTGCGTCTGAATTCCCTGAGTTTTTCCCAAATCAGCGGCTATTCGCTGGCACAGGTCAGGACGTTTATTTCAGCCCGGACCAATCAGATCATTACGGATTTCGGTAAATATGGATTTTCCTGCAACCCGGTAAACTCCGTGGATAAGAACCTGCCGGTTAATTCGGTTTCTGCCTACCCGAACCCTTGTGAGGATGTTTTGTACATCCATGGAATAACCCCTCAGGACAAAATGAAGTACCGTATTGTGGATATGAAAGGCAGGGACAGAACTGCAGGAAATTTTAAAGACCCTTTAAACATTGCTGGTTTAGAGAACGGACTTTTTTTTCTGATATTACAATCCCAAAAGGGAAGTACCCACATCCTGAAGTTCTTAAAAAACTGAGGGGGGGATGAAGGATTCCTAAAGATATTTATCCGGTTTAAATCCAATTTCTTTACGGATTCTGTACTTTTGGTACGATTTTTATAACCTGTAAGAAAAACAATCCATATGAAAAGAATTGCAACCAGGATCCTCCTGCTTTTTGCTTTTACACTTGCTCTTGGAGCCTGTACCCTCACCCCGGAAGACGAAACCACCTGGGATGAAACCCTGCTTTACGGGAAATGGAAGTCGGGCACCCTCTGGTACAAATATGTAAGTGACGGAACCGGGAAAACCTGGGATACTGCCGATGATGTCAGCGAGGCAGAAGCTCAATCGTTTACCTGGACACTGGTCCAATCGGAACTGACCCATATTCACATCATGCAAATGGGAACTACAGTGCCCAAGGTATATACCGTCACCGAGCTGACCTCCACTACCCTGAAATACAAAGACGATTTCAATGTCAGTCATTCGTTTACGAAAGTAAATTAGAGTTTTCGGGGGGTTGTGAAAGCAAAAGTGATACAGGCGTCCCGGAAGAATATTTTCATATATGACAGCATCACAGTTGCATTTCATGGATATTCCCCTGTGTAACTCAGTGCTTCCTCTGTGCAACTCTGTGTAACTTTGTTCATCTATGCTTAAAGCACTCAAAATATTCCTTCTCTTCCTCGCTTCCCTGCTGTTGCTATTAGCCGCTGCAGTGAGCATAGCCCTTTGGTTTGTTTTCACTCCGGAAAAACTCACCCCTGTCATCCGGAAAGAAGCAGCCAGGTATCTCACCTGCCCTGCAGAAATTGGTGAAGTGGAACTGACCTTTTTCAGCACCTTCCCTCATTTCGGAATTAAGGCAAATCAGGTAAGGTTGATCAACCCTGTTCCGGGCGCTCCCAATGATACCCTCTTCCGGGCAGAGCAGCTTACGGGCATCATCGACCTGGAAACCTGGTACTACAACAGGGATATCCGCATTGAAGAATTTATCCTCCGGCGCGGGGTGGTGCATCTGTTCACCGATTCAACCGGGAACGTCAACTACGATATTCTGAAACCCCTGCCGGAAGACGGAACAGATACGACTAATGTAGCAGCCGGACTGGAAAACATCCGCTTCGATAAGGTCGATTTCTCCTATGTCGATCATTCAGCAGCCACCTCAGTTCTTTTTCAGAACCTCAGCGGTACACTGACTGGTACTTACCGTGCCGGCATCCTCAGCAGCCGGATCGGGATGGAACAGGGAGCTGTTACGTTGGAATATGACGGAGAAAAGTACCTCAACCAGGTGACTACTCAAATGTCACTGCTGTCAGATATTACCATTGACCCGGTAAAAATGGTGATCAGGGAGGCCAAAGCTTCTCTGAATGACTTGCCCCTGGAGATGTCGGGATCCTTTGATATGGATTCCATAGCCGAAAACATCCACTTTGACCTGAATTTTAAAGTAGCCTCCTCACCGGTTGACCAACTTCTGAAAATGGTGCCCCCCTCCTATCAAAGCTATTTTGAGGGGATAAAGGTAAAAGGTCAGCTGGCCGCAGAAGGAACCATGAAGGGCACTTACAATGATTCGGTCATGCCGCTTTTTGATATCCGGCTGACCATGAGAAACGGCAAGGCAAGCTATGACGGATTTCCGCTCACCCTCGACAGTATCAGTGGAAGGGTAAATATCCGCACCGACGGAATGAGTGATGCCCTTTCCGTAGTAAACATCAACCGTGTGAATGCAAAAACCGGGGAATCCCGATTCAGCATGGAAGGGACAATCACCCACTTCTTTACAGATCCCCGTTTTGACCTGGCAGGCAAAGCCGATTTGTTGCTCAGTGAATTTAACCTTTTCATACCGGATTCTTTAAAAACAAGCATCTCAGGAAGAGCACGGGGAAGTGTAAACGGAAAATTTACCATGGCTCAACTGGAAAAGATGCAGACCGGAAAAATGAACATTTCCGGGGAAGTTGGTCTCTCCGGGTTTCAGGCGACTTACGATAGTATATCCTTAAAAAACGATACAGCCCTGGTCAGGTTCATGCTCCCTAATCCCCTGCCCTCCAATGGTAAAACCGGGTTTATGAAGTTAGATGTAAAGTCAGGCAAACTGGCGGTAAAACAAATCAATGGTTTCAAGGTCAACCTGACAGGAGCAAATTGTTCAGTCGGGAGTTCCGATATTATGGACAGCACAAAAATCCCTGATCTGAATTTCTCCCTGACAGCAGAATCCTTTTCCGGAGGGATGGACACCCTGAGTTTGGATACCAGGGATTTAGACCTGGAAGTAGGTGTTTCACCCCGGGATGGACATCCGGATCAGCTGGCTATAAAGTTGAATGGCACAACTGGAAATTTTTTAGCTGCAAGGGGTTCGGAACGAATCTCTCTCGAAAAACTGAAACTGACTACTGACATAATAAACAGGAAAGAGGAGAAAGAAGTCTGGATGCAATGGTTACCAAAGGGCGACCTTGGCTTGTCCAATGGGAAAATTGAAATGACAGGGATTGACCCTGTGGAAATCCCATCCATCAGAATGGATTTTTCCGCAGAAAGGATAGACATTCATGAGAGCCGGATGAAGATCGGTCATTCAGATTTTGCCCTCAGCGGTACCCTGAAAAACATGCTTTCCTGGTACCGGAAAGACAGCATCCTCCGCGCCGATCTGACTTTCACCTCGAACCATACCGATGTGCCTGAACTGATGCGCATGACCAGCGGGCTCGGGTATTCAGAAGAAGAGCTGGATACCCTGGAATCTTCGGGAGATTCTGGTCCTTACATGGTGCCAAAGGGCATGGACATAAATCTACATACCCTGGTGAAAAAGGCCACCTTCGGAAGCGATACCGCAACTGATATTCAGGGGGATTTGCGTGTGTATGACGGCATCCTTCTGTTGGATGAGATGAAGCTGACCACGCCGGCTGCACGCATGATGATTACCTGTATGTATCAGACCCCCCGGAAAAACCACCTTTTTCTGGGGCTTGATTTCCACCTGCTCGATATCGAGATCAGCCATTTGCTGAACATGCTTCCCGACATCGACACCATCATGCCGATGCTGCGCTCGTTCAGCGGGAAAGGGGAATTTCACATTGCAGTGGAAACTTACCTCGATTCGATGTACCGGCTGAAAATGTCCACACTGAGGGGAGCTTCTTCCATCAAAGGACAGAATTTGGTACTGATGGATGGGGAAACCTTCAGCGAGATAGCAAAGACCCTGAAATTCAACAAGAAAACTGAAAACAGGGTGGATTCCCTTTCTGCTGAGTTTACCATTTTCAGGAATGAAATCGACATATTCCCATTTATGATTGTGATGGACAAATACAAAGCGATCATCGCCGGACGGCACAACCTCGATATGAGCTTCGATTACCATATTTCCGTAGTAGATTCTCCATTACCCTTCCGGTTGGGGGTAAACGTAAACGGAACCATGGACGATCTTTCCTACAAACTGGCGCCCTGTAAATTCACAGCCATGTACCGTCCATCGGCGCGCAAAGCGGTGGAAAGTAAACAGCTGGAACTGAGACAAATGATCCGGGATGCCCTGCTGAGACTTATGAAATGGGAATGACGACTTTTTTTAAAAAGTATTTTTCAGGCTACCATGAACCGGGAGGCATCGGAGAGGTACTGACGCTGGCCCTGCCCATGATCATTTCCACGGCCTGTGACGGGGTGATGACCTTTACCGATCGCCTGTTCCTGGCCCGGGTGGGTTCAGAACAGATGAATGCCGCCATGGGAGGCGGAATTACTTTTCAGATGCTCACCTTTTTCTTCGTCGGTCTGACCGGCTATGCCACCGCCCTGGTTGCCCAGTATTATGGGGCCGGAGAAAGAAGCAACACCACCAAAGCCGCCTTTCAGGCCATCATTATCAGTGTGCTGGCCTGGCCGGTCGTCATGCTGGTCAAACCACTGGCTTTCATTTATTTCGATTTTATGAAATTCCCGGAGTCGCAACTCGGATACCAGGTGGAATACCTGAATATCCTGGTCTGGGGAGCCATTTTCAGCCTGTTGCGCTACACACTGGGGTGCTTTTTCACCGGTATAGGAAAAACCAGGATCGTGATGAGCGCCACCTTAGTGGCTATGCTGGTCAATGTGGTACTGGATTATATTCTGATATTCGGTAAACTGGGCCTTCCGGCGATGGGTATCAAAGGTGCAGCCCTAGCCACCATTACCGGGAATATGACCGCCGCCCTGGTTCTTCTTTTGGTCTATTTCGGGAAAACCAACCGGCTGTCTTTCGGAGTGATGAAATCCTTCCGCTTCGATTTCGGGATCATGAAAAAACTGATCTACTACGGATCACCGGCCGGCTTTGAACTTTTCCTGAATTTTGTGGCTTTCACGACCATGATCGCCATGTTCCATTCCCGCGGAGATGCCGTGGCCACGGCCACCACCATCATGTTCAACTGGGATCTTGTTTCATTCATCCCCCTGCTCGGAATCGAAATCGCGGTCACCAGTCTGGCCGGTCGTTATATGGGGGCAGGAAAACCGGAAACAGCCCGTCATGCAGCCATATCAGCCATAAAAACGGGCATATTCTATTCTATCGTTATCCTGGCCCTCTTTGTTTTCATTCCGGAACAACTGGTCATGGTTTTTCATCCGGAAGAGCCATCAGCCGTGTTTGACGCTGCCGTGCCCATTGCTGTTGCCATGGTACGCATAGCGGCGCTTTATGTACTGGTGGAAGCAGTAGTGGTTGCACTTGTGGGTGCATTGCGGGGAGCCGGTGACACCCATTTCACCATGATCATTTCCGTAACCGCCCACTGGATGTTCATCCCCATTTTGTACCTGTCGATGTATGTTCTGAAACTTTCCGTACCTTTCAGCTGGTTCCTGATGGTCCTGTTCTTTCTTGTTTTCTCCATGGTCCTGATCCTCAGGTTCCGGAGTGGCAAATGGAAAAAGATAAAAGTAATTCACTCTTTCTAAATGACAACTCGGTTCGTTGGAAATACTATTGGATCGAAAAAGGCCATCGTTATCGGAGCTACATCGGGAATAGGCAGAAAACTGGCTGAAGTTCTGGCAAAAAACGGCTACCTGGTAGGCATTACGGGAAGGCGCTCTTCCCTGCTTTCAGAACTGGAGAAAACCCTTCCTGAAGTTTTTATTCCGGAATCTTTTGACGTTACTGACATGAAAAACACTGTTGAAAGCCTGGAAAGGCTGGTTCAGAAAACAGGAGGATGTGATCTGCTGGTATTAAGTTCCGGAACGGGAGATCTGAATCCAACGCTTGAATTTGATTTGGAAAAGGATACAATTGATGTCAATGTGGCTGGTTTTACCAATATTGCAGACTGGATTTTCCGCTATTTTAAACACCAGGGACATGGGCATCTGGTTGTCCTCACTTCGATCGGTGGGCTCAGAGGTAGTCCTGATGCCCCTGCATACAATGCCAGCAAGGCCTACCAGATCAATTACCTGGAAGGATTGCAGAAAAAGGCTGCGCTGCTTCATCAGGACATCACCATAACGGATATCCGTCCCGGACTGGTTGATACTGCGATGGCCAAGGGAGACGGACTGTTTTGGGTTATGCCCGTGGAAAAAGCAGCCAGGCAAATCTATGCGGTCATAAAGAGCAAAAAAAGGGTGGCTTATGTCACCAGGCGGTGGGGAATGGTGGCACTGGCGCTCAGATTACTGCCCCGGTGGATGTACAACCGGATATAGCAGAAACTTTTCAACAAACAGGGAAGATACATGTTCAGAAATAAAGAGAAATATAAACCGGCAGTACCCAGAAAAACATTGCTGGCCATTGCCGGGCTCATGTGGTGTGGAGTGGGAATCATGCTGACCTCCATGGCCTACCACTGGCTGAAGGATTATGCAGGCAATCCCTGGTTTTTTGCTGTTCCGGGATTTGCAGCGGCGCTGGTCATTCACCATTTCGGTTTTCTGAAAATCGTCGACAAAAACCTGGGGCGTATTGCCCGTTTGCCCGGGAAGCCCTGTGTTTTCTCCTTTATTTCCTGGAAAAGCTACCTCATCATCATCATTATGGTTACCCTGGGGATCACCCTCCGCCACTCCCCCATTCCCAAGCCATACCTCTCTGTAATCTACCTCGGAATCGGACTTTCCCTGTTTCTCTCCAGCATCCGGTACTTCCGCAATTTACTCACCAACTGAACAGCTGCAATCCTGATAATCCTCAAATCCCATAAATCCCAGTTAAAGACTATTCGTACCTCAGCGCCTCCACCGGATTCCTTGTTGCTGCTTTCCAGCTTTGCCAACCGACGGTTAGCAGGGCGATTCCCAGTGCCAGTATCCCTGACACGGCAAAAATCCACCAGCTGAGGGATGTTTTGTAGGCGAAGTTTTCCAGCCATTTATCCATGGAATACCAGGCAACGGGAGTGGCTACAACAAATGCAAGGAATATCCAAAACACAAAATCGCGGGTCAACAAGGTGATTACTTCGGAAATCCGGGCCCCATTGACTTTCCGGATACCAATTTCCTTCACCCTTTGCTGGATTTTAAAGCTGGCCATCGAATAAATGCCTAAAACTGAAATGATGATGGAGATCAGCGCAAACAGAGAAATAACCCTTGACTGGGCAAACTCCCCGGCATACACTTTCCGGTAGGTATCGGTCATGAATTCGTACTGCAGCGGAAATTCCGGATTGATCTTCTGCCAGGCTGAATGCACTGTGGCTACCGCTTTTTCCAGTTGCTCCGGATCGGTCTGAATGATAAAACAGTAATTGAACATCTTTCTGGGAGCAATGGCCAGGGGCTTTTCGGCACTGTGCAGGTTGGTGTAATGAAAATCAGGAACCACCCCCACCACTTCTCCCCAGGGGAAGAGGTCGGGCAGGAAGAAATTGAGACGAAACCGTTTACCGACAGCATCTTCCGGTTTCGTGATACCCAGCAGGTTCAGCGCACTCTGGTTCAGGATATATTTTTCACGATAATCACCCAATTTATTTTCAAGGGCAGCAATCTGCTGTGGGGTGGCTTTCCCACTGTTGCGCAAGGTACTGAGTTCTACCGCATCCTGTTCCCAACCCTGGGAGGGAGTATGGCCCAACTGTGTTGTTCCCGCCATCGGTGTGATTCCGAGTGAAGTGAAAAAATTGGAGTCGGTGGTGAAAATGTTTATGGCCTGCCCCTCCTTTGTTTCAATGCCTTCCATCTCAAAACCCACAACATCCAGAATATCCCCTCCAGGAGATTCCATGGCGGCGGTCATTTCCCTTATTTCAGGATGCTGTGACAATTCACCCCTCAGTTTTTCATACCGTTGTACTACTTCCCAGGGATTATCGGCAATTACCATCAAACCGGCATTTTCAGCAGCCGGATGCTTGCTGGTGAGGAAATTCATCTGGCGGTTAAGAACAATGGTACAGGCTATGGTGATTACAGCGAGGGTAAACTGAACCACCAGAGGGAAGGAATACAACCGGCCTTTCGGCTTTGATTCGCTCAGGTTCAGCGCTAATTTGGAAGTGATCAGGGGGATTGTGGAGAGTAAGGCGACAATAAAAACAAATCCTGCACTTATCAGTGCGATGGTTTTCCAGCTTTCAAGACTGAAAAGGTGAAGTTCGAGTAATTGTCCAAGCTGAACTGCCACGACAAATCCGGTCAGCAGTGCTGTCAGGGAAAGTTCCGCAGAACCGGCCGCGATCCCCGGTGCCAGTTTCAGCCTTGTGGCCCCGTTGATGAGTTTGATTTTCAGGGTCTTCAGATTATCAATAAACATTACCCTGTTCAGGTTCATAAAGTTGATCAGGGCGATAAAAAGGATGATCAGGGCTCCGCTCAATAACAGAATAATCGACCGGATATCTCCGTTCTTTTCCATTTCACGGGTCTTATGGCTGAAAAGGTGAATATCTGTCAGCCTTTGCAGGTAAAGGACAGGCCCCGGCTGGCCGCTTTGGTTCTCTTTCTCCCATCTCTGCTGAATGGTATTCCGGAGAGCTTTCACATCGGTACCCGGTCTCATCAGAAAATAAGTATATGCCCAGGTGGTCTGGTCGTTCACCTCTGTGAAGGAAGTCAGCAAATCGGCATGAAAGTGGGAAGTGACCGGGAAATTCTCCATGACTCCGTCAATCACATAATTTTTGGGATTGGGATCCTGCTGATGCAGTATGGAGATTTCCTTTCCCACCACATTCAGGCTGCCAAAATATTTCAAAGCCAGGTCACGGCTGATGAAAGCCCTCCCCGGTTGTGAAAAAGCCCTGTTGGTATCGCCCGACAGGATTTTGAAATCGAAAACCCGGAAAAAAGAGCTGTCGGTGGAGTAAGCCCGCTCATTGTAAAATTTCTGATCTCCGATTTTAACGATGGCCCTCCGGAAAGGCACAAGGCGTACCAATTTTTCAATGGCTGGGTAATCCGCCATCAGTTGTTTGGGCCACTCCCCGGCCACCCGGGCCGGATGCATGGAAACCGCCCCGTTGTTGCTGTCGGTGGTCACCCGGTAAATCCGGTCAGCCTTGGTGTGAAAACGGTCGAAACGCAGTTCCTGCCGGGCATACAAGACAATAACCATCAGCGTGGCGACGGACAGGCTCAGCCCGATCCAGTTGGTGACGAACCACTTCCATTCTTTTTTTGACTTTCTGAATATTTTCATAACAACACACTAATGTATCCCTTATTAAGTTTCCTTCGGAAAAATAAACGCATTTAAAATCAACATATTATCCTGCGAGCGCCCCCTCTCTTCCTGAAGAGAGGTGCCGGGGGTGAGTTGGATTCATGTATCATCATTTTTTTTATTCAAGCCTGTCATTCTAACCCCGCTCTGCGAGTTATCTTATGAACAAATCTGTAATATCAAACAGCACCTTATGAACAGGAGATCCCTCAACGCCTCCATCCTTCCCACAATCTTTGCCCGGCGGATTAACAATGACAGAAGTGACTTTTGTTCTGATAATCTTTCCAGGGATATCCCGGACTTCTATAATACCTCCAGATCCTTCCTCACCGCCGTCCGTCAGCCGACGGAGGCGGATCGTCAGGATGACAAGGTCCCTTCTATAGGTGGGGGAACCAGGGCCGGGCGGTAAAAATCATACTTTATAACCGGAATTCGTAGCGCCCGGCCCGGGTTCCCCATTCTAACCGTAGCTCTTGTCATGTCGATCCCGCCTCGGGCGGGAGAGACATCTGCATCTTCACCATGGAACGGTGAAAAGACGTCAGGCAAGCTGATCAGACCACTAAGGTGCAGACCGTTCATTATTTTGCCAGTGGCAGACATAATCATTTTGGTATTACTTCAGATGGAAAATCCCACTGTTTCTCGTTTTTACGGTACATGCCCGACTGCAGGAGATGATCAATCTCTTCAAAAACCAGGTAATCCGCTTTTACCGGGATCTGCACACCCCGCAGGTTTTGATTCCGGGTAGCGGTATTGACCAGCATTCCCCTCCGTGGATTCTGCGGATTGGGAAGGCAGGTGATCAGCCGCAATTTATCGCCTGTAAATTTTCTGTTGGTGTACAGGGTATCGCCGGCTATCCTGAACGGGAAGGAGCCGCTGTATTTTTTCAGAAACAGGTTGCTTTCCAGCGTACCGTAAGCCATGATCCAGGCATCGGAGAGATCAGCCTTTACCGCCAAAGAATCGGCCAGCAAAATGGCAGAATTGCCCTTCATCTTCTGAATGGAAGAGGTGTAGTTGAAAATGTTTTTCAGTACAAGGGTATCGCTGCCTGCCGTAGGATAGATGATGGTCACCTTTTGTTTTCCCAGAACAGATTGAACCGGTCCGGCAAAGAGCGGGTCGGTCAGTTCCAGGTTATTTTCATGGGAAAGAGAGTCAAAAACGGCCATAAGTTCAGGATAAAACTGCGTAAAGGTTATGCTTTGGCTATCCCTTTCCTGCTCAAACTTTTTTAATTTGTTCAGAATGGGTTCGATATAAACAAATCGGCGTGATTTCTCCATATCGAGCAGCATTCCTGCAGCAATCCCCTGACCGGTGGTCTGCAAAAGACGGATGTGGACTGCCCTGACAATGTGTTCATTGATACAGGTGATCCATCTGCCGTAACTCATCTCCTCCATTTCCTTCCTGAGGGGTTCAAAGAGTGTGCTGGTGGCATCGACCAGGGGAAGGAAGTGGTCGGTAAGGGGATTCACAAAAGAATGGCTGAACTCGTGATAGAGGTAATTCGTCAATCCGTCCTTGCTGTAATAAGGAATTCCGTCTTTGATCCTGTCTGTATTCAGGCAGGCAAAAATATCCGTGTTGCCGCCGCGCGCGGGGATCCGCATCCCGTACCCGCCGGGCAGCGCCGGAGAGAGCATAACCGTATAGCTGTTTTTCGATTCGTTGTAGTAGGTATTTATTGTTCCCACCGGATCACGCCCATCCAGATCCGCAACGGTATATTCCACCATCTTTTGATAGAAGGGGATTTTCTGGTTCCAGAAATGTGCAAAATCGCTTCCGGCGGCAAATTGTTTCAGTGCCCTGCGGTATTTTTCCAGGTTAAGCTTCCCGCCTGCCCTATCGAGGGCCCGGGGAGGATAAGGATGTGTCTGCCGTAAACCGGGAGGTGGTGTCAACCGCAGGATCAGATCAACCGGGGCATCGTAGGCAAAACCAAAGTCATTGTGCAGTCTGGAAGTCATGCTTACCGCCTCCCTGGCGCTGTCCTTTCCGAAATACTGCATCAAATCCCTGCTGTAAGCGGTTTGCCTGTTCAGAAACGGGTAATCCGCCAGGGATTGCACTGCGCACAGCAGTTCCATCCTGGGGTCCACCGAAATCTTCAGCTTCCCGGCCTCTGCGGAAACGGGTTCAAGCTTCTGGGACCAGGATAGAAATCCTGTAAAGATCAGCACCATGCAAATAGAATATCGAATCATGGACAATTTTTTATAACTTTGAAATAAAAAGTTTTGCCATGCAATTAAGTGAGAGAATAACGCTGGAACCCGGGAAAAGAAGTGGTAAACCTTGTGTGAGGGGAATGCGGATAACCGTGTCGGATGTCTTAAGCTACCTCGCTTCGGGAATGAGTTTCGAAGAAATTCTTGCAGACTTTCCCTATCTGGAAAAGGAGGATATACTTGCTTGTTTGAGCTTTGCAGCCAATAAGGAAAAGATAGAGCTCTGTGCCTGATGAAACTCCTTTTCGACCAAAACTTATCTCCGAGACTTGCAGATTTTTTTACCGGAAAATTTGTAGGATCAAAACATTTGCAGGAACTTAATCTGGAAGCAGCTTCAGATTCTCTTGTTTGGGAATTTGCCAAAAAAGAAGGATTTACTATTGTGACCAAAGACAATGATTTTAATGACCTTGTCACCTTTCTTGGATTTCCACCAAAAGTCATATGGATTCGCAAGGGCAATTGTTCCACAAATGATATTATTATGTTGCTCAATTCAAAACTCGAAATGATTGAAGCTTTTATTTCTGATACCAGTAATGGCATTTTGACATTCTATTAATATCATTTACAATCAGTATTTTTCCAGGCAACATTTTTCAATTCAGAAATCACACATCTTCTCAAGCATAATTACCTGTAAAACAGTAATAAAATCAAGGTAATCCTTAAATCAAATAAATCATAGTTCAGACATTTTCACTCCCAGCGCACATTGACACTTCCGCCGGAAGCATGCATATACGCCCGGATTCCGCCACCGTTCATGGTTCCGTTGACCCGGTTCTTTTCTGAAGTTCCGGAAAAATCGTGAAGATCAATGTTCACCCGGTCTGCCCTCAGATCGAGATCCAGCCCGAGCTTGTTTCCGTTTTGAATAACCGCTTCGATGCCTCCGCCGCTGGATTGCAGATACAGTTCCCTGCTCAATTTGCCGATATTGACCTTTACCGAACCGCCGCTGGAAGTGGCTTTGACTGACGCCGATTCTCCGGAAACGGATACTCCCCCGCCGCTGCTGCCCGCATCCACGTCACCCTGTATATCCGTAAGGTGGACTCCTCCTCCGGAACTATGGGCAACTACATTACCATGAGCACCTTCCACACTAACGCCGCCGCCGCTGGAACTCAGCTGGACATCCCCGTTCTGGTTCACGGCTTTCACGGGGCCACCGGATGATTTGGCTTTGGTGGTCCCGGATACATTTTCCAGATGCACACCTCCTCCGCTGCTGGAAAAGCTATGGGTGCCTGAAACCCCTGAAATTCTTACCCCTCCACCACTCGACGATACATTGCACGACATTTCCCAGGGCACCAGAATGGTGAGGGAAATACCCACATTATTCCAGATGTTGAAATTACCCTTGCGTTTCACATTGGCTGTCACAACAGATCCGCTTTTTTCAATGGCAACTTCAAAATCTTCCAGAACCTCTTTAAGGGACGGATCAGACGGGGATAAGATCCTCCCGTTTTTCCGGACAAACGCCTGAACCACGACATTCTTCTGATTGTGGCTTTCCACCACCACGCCTCCGCCCGATGAGGAAGCATTCAGCGTTCCCGGCTGATCCATTACAAAGGTTTTGGTGAGGGAAGGCGTCTTATTTTCCTGTGAAAATCCGTAACTCGGGAGCAAAAGGGACATCAGCAAGCTCAATCCGATCAGTTTAAATTTCTTCAGAGTCTTCATAATGAAATTTTTAATTGTTTACTATGGTTTATCCACTATAAGACGTTAATTTTCCTCTACAGTTACAGGCATGAATGTTCATTCAATTATTTATTAATGAATATTTTAATCTTATCAACCATAATCACTTAAAGAACACCAGCCACAATCCTGTTCATCTTTTAATCCAATAAATCCCAGTTCAGACATTTTACTCATACCGCAGCGCCTCCACCGGATTTCTTGTTGCCGCACGCCAACTTTGCCAACTCACGGTCAGCAAAGCAATTCCCAGTGCCAGTATTCCCGCCAGGGCGAAAATCCACCAGCTCAGTGATGTTTTGTAAGCAAAATTCTCGAGCCATCTGTGCATCATGTACCAGGCAAAGGGAGTCGAAACCAGAAAGGCAATTCCAACCCATTTTATGATATTTAGATTCAACATCGATAGTATTTCGGAAACTTTGGCGCCATTGATTTTTCTTATTCCAATTTCTTTAACCTGCTGTTCGACCGCAAAAAGAGTTATTCCAAAAATTCCCATTACTGCGATGAAAACAGCCAGTATGATGCCAAGTACCAATATTTTAGCTTCAAATAATTCCTTTTTATACAGATCTTCTATTCTATCCTCATGAAATGCAATTTCGGTTTCATATCCCTTATACCTTTCACTAAAAATCTTTGTGAAGTATCCGATTGCCTCATTTGCCATATGGTGCCTGTACCTGATGACAACATCAAATTGTCTTAGAAATCTGTCGCTTTTGCGAATACGGATTGGTACAATTTCCCGACGCATCGACTGAAAATTAAAGTCGTAAACAACCCCTACGATTTTAACAGCTTTGGCTCCATCCATACTGACTATTTCCCCTACAGGATTTTCAAATCCAAGGTATCTTACCGCAGCTTCGTTCAGAAGTATTTCATTTTTTTGTTCCCCTCTGTAGTTTTCCGAAAAGAAATTACCCGCTTTTAATCTGTAACCTATTAATTGGGGGAAGTTGGCATGACAGCCAATCTCTGCAATAGGGAAAGTTTCATTTGTTGCCTGGTTTATAATTATCCCATTGCTTAGTTGATCCCTGAACGGAGGAAGCTCATGAGTAACTGAAACATTCTTTATTGAAGGATGCTCCAAAAGACAACGTTTTAATTCCTCTATCTTTTCCGTGTTTTCATATTGGGGATTAAAAATACCTCCTTTCCAGTTTGGATTTTCGACACGCAT
>DAIDJX010000046.1 GCA_027451165.1 Prolixibacteraceae bacterium
CAGGTTTCCCAAAGGCGAACATGCTTTTTTTGACGCTGGTAGGAAGGTTTTCCACAAACCGGGCACCTGGCCCTTTTCAAACGGTGTATGTTGGTCAGTTTCAGCCGTGACTTACAGCGACTGCATTTGAAGCGGTTGGTATGCAGGGATTTTTGTCCGTCGGTCAGGGTAACCTGAACTTTATCGTACAAGACATTGCATTTCGGACATTTGTAAACCTGGAAAGTGGCATTGATGACCATATCCGGGTGCGCCGGGTGCAGGCGAACTATCTTGTTGTGAATTTCATAATGGAAAAATTTCTGGTTGGTATTTTTATATTCCTGGAAGGATTGTGGCCTGACCAGGTAACCATGTCCCTGTTTGAAGTACTCTTCAAACGCACAATATTTGCATTTGTATGAAAACTCATGCCCGGCCATTAGTCTGAAATTGAAAACCAGCTAAAATTACTAAAAATCTTCAAGTTACGGGCATATGAAATTGATTATAATCATTCTAAATAAGGTACTCGGTGGCTGAAATTTTGTTTTAGACTACCGTTCAACTATTTTTGTAACCTGAACGTAATCATTACTGAACAATTAAAAGTATGGGCTATGAGTAAGTTTGTATTTACGTCGGTTGGCCGGAAATTTATGATGAGCATCACGGGTTTGTTTCTGCTGATGTTTATTCTGGTACACCTGACGGTTAACCTGCTGATGATTTTTGATGATACCGGGGCTTTATACAATCAGGGCGCTCATTTTATGGTGTCCAATCCGGTCATCAGAATAGTGGAACCTGTTCTCGGGCTGGGGTTTCTGATTCACATCATCTGGTCGCTGATCATTACCTGGGAGAACTGGAGGGCCAGGCCGGTGCGGTACAAGAAAGCCACCCGGTCGGAGGCTACTTCCTGGGCATCCCGCAACATGTTTATTCTTGGCGGGCTGGTGTTTGTCTTTCTGGGTATCCATCTTTATAACTTTTACATCAAGATAAAATTTACCGGCTCTCCGTTGCTGGAAGAGGTGATGGTGGGGGATACCAACGTGCACAATACTTATTTGCTAGTCAGCACCTTATTTAAGGAGAGTATTTTATACTGCGCCTTGTACATAATGGGAGGCATTTTGCTGGGATTACATGTGACGCATGGTTTCTGGTCGGCATTTCAGACGATCGGGTTTAACAACAAGCAATGGCTGAACCGGCTGCAGTGGGTGGCCAGGATTTATGCAGTGCTTGTGGCGGTTGGCTTTTCCATCATACCGCTCTATTTTATCATCAGGTTTTAACGGTTAACTTTTTGGGATATGCAAAATCTGGATTCAAAGATACCTGGCGGTCCACTGGCTGAAAAATGGGCCAAACACAAGGCTGCCATCCGGGTAGTGAGCCCGGCCAACAAAAGAAAGCTGGAAATCATCGTGGTGGGAACCGGCCTTGGAGGCGCTTCTGCGGCTGCTTCCCTGGCAGAACTGGGTTATAACGTGAAGGCTTTTTGTTATCAGGATAGTCCCCGGCGGGCACATTCCATTGCCGCCCAGGGGGGTATCAATGCCGCAAAGAACTACCGGAACGACAATGACTCGGTGTACCGGTTGTTTTATGATACCATCAAGGGGGGAGATTACCGTGCCCGGGAGGCCAATGTATACAGGCTGGCAGAAGTATCCCCCAACATCATCGACCAGTGTGTGGCCCAGGGGGTTCCTTTTGCGCGCGAATATGGCGGATTGCTGGATACCCGTTCTTTCGGGGGTGTTTTGGTGAGCCGTACGTTCTATGCCCGTGGCCAGACCGGACAGCAATTGCTGATCGGGGCTTACCAGGCGCTGAACCGGCAGATCGACCAGGGAAATGTCAAAATGTATACCCGTCATGAAATGCTTGATCTGGTGGTCATTGACGGGAAGGCCAGGGGGATCATTGCCCGTGACCTGGTGACCGGTGAGGTCAGACGCTTCGGAGCTCATGCGGTGGTCATAGCCAGCGGAGGTTACGGCAATGTATTCTTCCTTTCCACCAATGCCATGGGCAGCAATGGTTCCGCAGCCTGGCAGTGCTATAAAAAAGGAGCCATGTTTGCCAATCCCTGTTATGTTCAGATCCATCCGACCTGCATTCCGGTCCATGGCGACCAGCAGTCGAAGCTGACCTTAATGTCGGAATCGCTGCGGAACGACGGCCGGGTTTGGGTACCGAAGAAAAAAGAAGATGCCGAAAAACTGCGTCAGGGTAAAATCAGGCCCAATGACATTCCGGCTGAAGACCGGGATTACTACCTGGAAAGAAGATATCCTTCCTATGGAAACCTTGTCCCGCGTGACGTGGCCTCCAGGGCAGCCAAGGAACGCTGTGATGCCGGCTTCGGCGTCAATTCTGAAGGGAAAGCGGTTTTCCTCGACTTTTCGGACGCCATTAAAAGGCTTGGACGGAGTGTGATCGAGGAGCGCTACGGTAATCTTTTCCAGATGTATGAAAAAATCACCGATGTGGATCCATACCAGGAACCAATGCAGATTTATCCGGCCATCCATTATTGCATGGGTGGAACCTGGGTGGATTACAACCTGATGACCACCATTCCAGGCCTTTATGCCATCGGGGAAGCCAACTTTTCCGACCATGGAGCCAACCGGCTGGGCGCTTCCGCGCTCATGCAGGGACTTGCCGACGGCTATTTTATCCTTCCCTATACCATCGGGGATTATCTGGCCGGCGAAATTATGACGCCGAAAACAGATACCAATGCGCCGGAATTTGTTGAAACCGAAAACAGGGTGCTTTCCCGGCTGGAAAAACTGATGAAAGTAAGGGGTACCAAGCCGGTGGATTATTACCACAAGGCTTTGGGTCACCTGGTTTGGGAATACATCGGGATGTCGCGCAACGAAGCGGGATTGAAAAAAGCCATTCAGGAGATTCAGTCCCTGCGCAAGGAGTTCTGGGGGAATGTAAAGATTCCGGGTGAATTGAACAACCTCAACCAGGAGCTGGAAAAGGCGGGACGACTCGCCGATTTCTTCGACATTGCGGAACTGATGGCCCGGGATGCGCTGAACCGGAAGGAATCATGTGGTGGGCACTTCCGCGAAGAATCTGTTACTGAAGATGGTGAGGCCAAACGCAACGATGAGGAATTTGCCTATGCATCGGTTTGGGAATATTCCGGAGAAGAAAAGGAACCGGTTCTTCACAGGGAACCATTGACTTTCGAAAGCATCAAATTGTCACAAAGAAGCTATAAATAAGTGTGTTATGGCAGATAAGATATTAAAAAAACTGAACATCGTGGTCTGGCGGCAAAAGGATGCCAAAAGCAAGGGCCGTTTTGAGACATATGCCATCGAAAACATTTCCCAGGGATCGTCTTTTCTGGAAATGCTCGATATACTGAACAACAACCTGATTGAAAAGGGTATTGAGCCGATCGCTTTTGATCATGACTGCAGGGAAGGCATTTGCGGGATGTGCAGCCTTTACATCAACGGCCATCCGCATGGCCCCGACACAGAAGTAACGACCTGTCAGCTCCATATGCGGAAATTTGACGAAGGCGATACCATCACCATTGAACCCTGGCGTTCACGGGCCTTCCCGGTCATCAAAGACCTGATCGTAAACCGGTCGGCCTTCGACCAGATTTTACAGGCCGGAGGGTATGTTTCAGTGAATACCGGTGGGGTTCCCGACGGAAATGCCATTCCTGTCAGCCATGAAGATGCCGAAGAGGCGATGGACGCAGCTGCCTGCATCGGATGCGGTACCTGTGTGGCAGCCTGTAAGAATTCATCAGCCATGCTCTTCGTATCTGCCAAGGTTTCTCATTTGGCCAAGCTACCGCAGGGTCAGGTGGAAGCCAAAAACAGGGCCAGGAGGATGGTCGCCAAAATGGATGAACTGGGGTTCGGGGGTTGTACCAATACCGGCGCCTGCGAAGCTGAATGCCCGAAAAGCATCTCCATTTCCAACATTGCCCGGCTGAACAGGGAATACCTTTCAGCACGCTTCTCGGAATAAAGCTGTTATCAATCAGTTAATTTTCTATAATTTCGGAATCAATGAACCGTTGAATGATCGGATTCACTTAATTTTGTTCAGTTATTCTTAGAGTAATTTTCAAATTTTCAAATCATCAAATTTTCAAATAATTTCACATGGCTATCAGTTACAAAGACTTAGGCCTGGTAAATACCAGGAAAATGTTTGCCGGTGCAGTTGCCGGCGGATATGCAATCCCTGCCTATAACTTCAACAATATGGAGCAGTTACAGGCCATTATTGCTGCCTGTGCAGAAACCCAATCCCCTGTTATTCTGCAGGTTTCCAAAGGCGCAAGGGATTATGCCAACCAAACCCTGCTGCGTTACATGGCCCAGGGCGCTGTGGAGTATGCCAAGGAACTGACCAATGGTGCCGGAATTCCGATTGCCCTCCACCTCGACCATGGCGACACCTTCGAAACAGCCAAAAGTTGTATTGATATGGGCTTTTCGTCCGTCATGATCGATGGCTCACACCATCCGTATGAGAAAAACATTGAACTTACCCGTCAGGTGGTGGAGTATGCCCATAAATACGACGTAACGGTGGAAGGAGAATTGGGAATTCTCTCCGGAATTGAAGACGATGTGGTCGCAGCCAAATCGGTCTATACCAACCCGGATGATGTTATCGACTTTACCTCAAAAACTGGTGTGGATTCACTGGCCATTTCCATCGGGACTTCTCATGGCGCTAACAAATTCACCCCGGCTCAGTGTACCAGGAATGAGGATGGAATTCTGATCCCACCCCCGCTTCGTTTTGACATTCTGGAAGAAATTGAACGCCGGATGCCCGGTTTCCCGATCGTTTTGCACGGCGCTTCTTCAGTGCCGGTCGACCTGGTGAAGATCATCAACGCCCATGGTGGCGCCCTGAAAGATGCCGTTGGAATTCCGGAGGAACAACTCCGTCGCGCCGCTGCTTCTTCGGTGTGCAAAATAAACATTGACTCCGACGGTCGTCTGGCCATGACCGCTGCTGTGCGCAAAGTATTTGTGGAAAAACCGGGTGAATTCGACCCAAGGAAATATCTGGGACCAGCCCGTGCTGCATTGAAAGAGTTGTATAAGCATAAAATTATCAACGTTCTCGGTTCCAACAACCGGATATAAAAAGAAAAGCCGCTCACGAGCGGCTTTTCTTTTTATTGTTTTAGATGTTTATCCAGGAAGGTGATCATCCCCCGGTAAAAGTCGAAGCGGTTTTCCTGATTGTGGAAGCCGTGGCCTTCGTTGTCTTTCACCATATATTCCACGTCGATGCCCCGGGCTTTCAGGGCAGCCACCATCTGATCTGATTCATCTTTGTTCACGCGTGGATCATTGGCGCCCTGGGCAACAAACAACGGCGCCTTGATTTTATCGGCCAGCAACACGGGTGACACTTCAGCCAGCATCAGGCTGTCGGTGACCGGATTGCCCACCATTTCATAAAACATATCCAGCAGCGGTTTCCAGTAAGGAGGAACGGTTTTCATGAACGTGAACATGTTGGCAACCCCGACATAGTCTACTCCTGCGGCATATAAATCAGGAGTGAGGGTCAGCCCGGCCAGGGTGGCATATCCGCCGTAACTTCCGCCGTAAATGGCTACCCGTTTAGGATCAGCAATCCCCTGGTCTATCAGCCATTTTACCCCGTCGCTGATGTCGTCCTGCATGGTACGACCCCATTGTTTGAAGGAAGCTTCCCAGAATTTCCTCCCGTAACCAGTGGATCCCCTGAAATTCATTTGTAATACCGCATAGCCATTGTTGGCCAGGAACTGCACCTCCGGATTGAATCCCCATTCATCACGGGCCCAGGGACCACCATGAGGATTAATCACCACCGGGAGGTTCTTAGGCTTCGCCCCTTTGGGCAGGGTCAGATAGCCGTGGATGGTCAGTCCATCGCGGGAGGTATAGGAAATGGGTTTCATATCGTTCAGATCTTTCTCGTTCAGCCAGGGTGCAAGGTCGGCCAGCTTGGTCAGTTCTTTCGTGTTTTTATCATAGAAATAATACGCTCCCCTGCTCTTGTCACTGTAAGTACGGATCATGTATTTGTCTTCCGCTTTGTTCATGCTTGCTCCGTAAATCTCATAACCCGGAAGCTTTTGTTCCAGTTCTTTTTTCATGGCTTCAGCTTCTGTATCAAAAAAATGTTCCTGAGTTTTGTCCGTGGTCCATGAAACGTAAATCAGTTTTTTGTTTTTCCTGGAATAAGTTACTCCATCAATGTCCACCTCCTGGGTCTCAAACAGTATCTCCTTTTCTTTCCCGGCAGCGACATCAAAAACGACCAGCGCTGTTTTATCCCGGCCGAGATTGGACATTGCATACACCATTTTATTGTCAAAAGTGAAAAATGCCGGATTGACAGTTTCCTTAAAACTCGTGGTCAACACCGGCCGGAATTGTTCCGCTTCGGTATCCCGGTACAAAATGGTGGTGTTCACCCCGTCGGTAGTGAAAGCCAGCCGGAGTTTCCCGTCGTGGTCGGTCATCCATCCGGTGATGTTTCCCGGATTTTCCGCCAGTTGAGTCATTTCTCCTGTGATCACATTCAGCCGGTAAGGGTCAAATACCGTTGGATTGCGCTGGTTGAGCTGAACGATAATTTCGTTTTCAACCTCTTTCAGATCGTCAATGATGCCAGTCCGTACTTTTTCAAAGACAGTGAGTCCTTTCAGTTCAGATCCGTCAATATTCACCCCATACAGGTGGTAGTTTTCATCCCCACCGGTATCTTTCAGGAACAATATCCGGTTGTCGCCTTTCCAGAGGTAACCGGCGATATCGCGGGCGGTTTCAGAGGTGATGCGCACGGCGGAATCGNCGCCGATCTTCTGAACAAAAACATTCAGCCTCGACTCCCAGGGAGCCAGGTAAGAGAAGTATTCGCCATTGGGCGACAATTGAAAGGCGGTTTTCTCCGGATTCCGGAAGAAATCTTCCAGTGGGATTTTGGGAGCCTTTTGAACGGGTTGTTCGCAGGCAAAAAGAATGGCCAGCATAGCTGAAAAAATGAATAGGTTCTTCATAACGGAAATTTTGTTTTACAATATACAACATTCCGTGTAAAGTTCAGTTCAAAAAATCAGGATTAATCGTTCTAATCTTGCCACCAAGGCACCAGGACACGAAGTTCACAGAAATATTAAAATATTGATATTATATCCTTTGTGTTTTCTTAGTGCCTTAGCGTCTTTGTGGCAAACAGCAAAACATCAATATGGATCGGTTGTTATTTATAATTCAGATTCGCCCCCAGGAATTTTTCCACATATTCAGGAGTAACTCCTTTGCGTCGTGCATAATCTTCCACCTGGTCACGGCCAATTTTTTCTACCCCGAAATACTGCGATTCCGGATGGGCAAAGTAATAGCCGCATACCGAGGCATTAGGGTACATGGCAAAATGTTCGGTCAGGGTAATGCCGGCCTCCTGTGCATCCAACAGCCTGAAAATGGTTTCCTTTTCGGAATGCTCCGGACAGGCGGGATAGCCCGGCGCCGGACGGATTCCCCGGTAGTCTGTCTTTAGTAACTGTGGCAGGGTGAGTTCTTCTTCAGGAGCATATCCCCAGAGTTCTTTCCTGACCAACAGATGAAGGTACTCGGCAAAGGCCTCACTCAGCCGGTCGGCCAGGGCTTCCAGCATGATTACCTTGTAGTCGTTGTGTTCCCGGGAAAACTGCTCTTTCCATTTTTCTATCCCGATGCCTGCTGTAACGGCAAAGGCACCGCAATAATCAGTCTGTCCCGAATCACGGGGTGCAACAAAATCTGCCAGGCAGAAATTGGGTGAGCCCTCTTTTTTCTTCTCCTGCTGCCTTAAAAAATGAAAACGGGCCAACTCGGCCTTCCGCTGCTCACCGGTGTACAGGATGACATCATCCCCGTCGGCATTGGCCGGCCAAATGCCCATTACCCCGTTGGCCTGCAACATTTTTTTCCCGATAATCTCATCGAGCATTTCATTCGCTTCGGCATACAATTTCCGGGCAGCCTCCCCCTGCACCGGATCTTCCAGAATTTTCGGATAGGTGCCCTTCATTTCCCAGGTGAGGAAAAAGAAGGTCCAGTCGATAAATTCGCGCAATGTTTCCAGTGGAAAGTTGTAAAATTGTTTCACGCCGGTAAAGCGGGATTTGAAAATTTGAAAATTTGAAAATTTGAAAATGTTTTGGCGGGCAGCTTCAATAGAAATGTACTCTTTGGGTTTGCGTTGGCCCTGGAATTGGCGGATTTCACGGTATTCTTCCTTGATGGACCTGATAAAGTCCTGATTGTCTGCCAACAAGGCTGCCACCACCGGAGTAGAACGGGAAGCATCTTTTACATGGATGACCGGCCCTCTGTATTCCGGTTCAATTTTGACCGCCGTATGGATTTTGGAAGTGGTGGCTCCTCCGATCAGCAAGGGAAGGCTCATTTTTCGTTCTTCCATCTCCCGGGCTACTTCCACCATAATTTCCAGGGAAGGGGTGATCAGTCCGCTCAATCCGATGATATCCGCTTTTTCTATAATGGCAGTATCAAGGATGGTATCTGTGGGCACCATAACCCCTAAGTCAACCACATCATAGTTGTTGCAGCCCAGAACTACGCCCACGATATTTTTCCCGATGTCGTGCACATCACCTTTAACTGTGGCCAGCAGGATTTTTTTTCGCTTTTCCGGTTGGGGAAATTTTCCCTTGTCGGCTTCAATGTAGGGCAGCAGCCAGGCCACGGCCTTTTTCATCACCCGGGCCGATTTGATCACCTGGGGAAGGAACATCTTTCCCGCGCCAAAGAGGTCTCCGACAGTGTTCATTCCTTCCATCAGTGGACCTTCAATAATTGAGAGGGCAGGAGAATAGAGCTGAACAGCTTCAGCCATGTCTTCCTCCACATAATCGGCAATGCCTTTCACCAGCGCGTGTTCCATCCGTTTTTCAAGTGTCAGATCCCGCCATTCTTCTTTTTTTTCTTCCGTTTTTTCTCCTGATCTGAACCTTTCTGCCAATTCGAGTAGCCGTTCCGTTGCATCGGAACGGCGGTTGAGGATCAGATCCTCCATGCGCTCCAGCAAATCAGGTTCGATTTCATCGTAGATCTGCAGCATGCCAGGGTTGACAATTCCCATATCCAGTCCGGCGTGGATGGCATGGTACAGAAATACCGAATGCATGGCTTCCCGTATCGGGTCATTACCCCGGAAGGAGAAGGAGACATTGGAGATGCCCCCGCTGGTTTTGGCGTGGGGAAGCTGCGCTTTGATCCACCGGACCGATTCAATAAAATCAATCCCGTAATTGGCATGTTCATCCATGCCGGTGCCCAGGGTGAGGACATTGGGGTCAAAAATGATGTCTTCCGGAGGGAAATTTACCTCTTCCGTAAGAATCCGGAAAGCCCGGCTGCAAATCTCCTTACGGCGTTCCAGCGTGTCGGCCTGCCCTTTTTCATCGAAGGCCATGACTACTGCGGCTGCCCCGTACCTTCTGATTTTCCGGGCCTGTTCCCTGAAGATCGCTTCACCTTCTTTCAGGCTGATGGAGTTGACAATGGCTTTTCCCTGAACGCATTTCAGTCCGGCTTCAATGACCTCCCATTTGGAGGAGTCGATCATCACCGGCAACCGGGCGATATCGGGTTCTGCCATCAGCAGGTTCAGAAAGGTGACCATTTCCTTTTTGGCGTCCAGCATGGCGTCATCCATGTTGATGTCGATGGCCTGGGCACCGTTTTCCACCTGTTCCCGCGCAATGATCAGCGCTTCTTCGTATTTCTCCTCTTTGATAAGCCGGGCAAATTTGCGGCTGCCGGCCACGTTGCAGCGTTCGCCGATGTTCAGGAAATTTCTTTCAGAAGTGATGGCGACCGGTTCCAGGCCGGTAAAACGGGTCAAATGATCAGCCGGAGGTACGGAATGTGGTTTTGCATGGCGGGCGGCTTCTGCAAAAGCACGGATGTGTGCCGGGGTAGTTCCGCAGCAGCCTCCCACGATGTTCACCCAGCGGTGGTCCAGAAATTCCCGGATGTGGTTCCCCATAATTTCCGGGGTTTCATCGTATTTTCCGAACTGATTGGGTAATCCGGCATTGGGATGAGTACTGATGTAAAAAGGGGCTTTCTGTGACAGTTCCTTCAGGTAGGGTTTCATTTCCGAAGCACCCAGGGAACAGTTCAGACCGATGGATAACATCCGGATATGCGAAAGAGAGTATAAAAATGCTTCAAGTGTTTGTCCCGACAGGGTACGGCCGCTGGCATCGGTGATGGTCCCGGAAATCATGACCGGGATGATTTTTCCTCTTTCCTCCAGCGCTTCCTCGATGGCATAGAGGGCTGCCTTGGCATTCAGGGTATCAAAAATGGTTTCCACCAACAGAATGTCCACTCCTCCATCAAGCAACCCTTCGGTCTGTTCCCGGTAGGAGGCTTTCACCTCATCGAAGGTGACAGCCCTGAATCCGGGATTGTTCACATCAGGAGAAAGCGAAAGGGTTTTGTTGGTGGGGCCGATGGCGCCGGCTACATAGCGGGGTTTTTCCGGATTTTGAAGGGTAAACAGGTCAGCCTGCTTAACAGCAATTTCTGCAGAGGCCCTGTTCATGGCATACACCCTGGCTTCCATTCCGTAATCGGATTGGGATATGGAAGTGGCGTTGAAGGTATTGGTCGAGAGGATATCCGCTCCGGCTTCGAGGTATTGGCGGTGAATGGCTGCAATCACCCCAGGTCGTGTCAGCGAAAGCAGGTCGTTGTTGCCTTTCAGGTCGAGGGGATGTTCTTTGAATAATTCACCCCGGAAGTCAGCTTCCGACAGGTTGTATTCCTGAATCAGTGAACCCATCGCCCCGTCGAGTAACAACACACGGTGGTCAAGTTCTTGGTATATGTCTTTTTTCGTCATTATCATGCTGAATTGTGTACAAACCGGACTTCAAAGTTACCCCTGATTCCGGTTTTATCTTCGCAGATGATGATGAGGGAGAGGATTTCGGGGAATTGTTCTGAAAATGTTAACACTTTTTCAATATCGGCCGGAGATTTTACCCGGTTGGCCAGGGCAGTGGCCCATCCGTCGGCCAGGGTGGGGGAGTAACAGGCTACCATAACGGCATCTGCTTTTCCGAAACTGAGAGAAGGCCCTACCGTTCCGGAGGAGGTACAAATACCGCAGGGGGTTTCTGCTGCCGGGACGATCACCCCGATTTTTTCGGATAGGGGGGAATTGCCGGCAAAAATGGTCATCAGCATATCCTCTTTCAGAAAAAGATAGTAATCACCGCCATTTTCCACCACCAGCTCTTTAACCGGAAAGCAGGCCCTGATTATTTCGGCTGTATGCCGGGCAAACATCCCCGCTACGGAGGCCATCGGCCCGGTGCCGGTCCGGAAACCTGATTCTGTCATTTCTCTGACAATTTTCGGGACAGATAGGACATTTTGGAGGTTTGGGGCAGGAGGGACTGGTTCAAGAGAAGTAAGAAATTCAGGGTGAAGGGTAATGTAATGGTCCAGTTGTTTGCGGAGGAGAACCACCTCTTTTTGCGCCAGTTCGGCAATTTCTTTCCGGAAGGACGGGTGATCCACCCCGATCCAAAGGTCGGTCTCCAGGTATTGCACCGTAAAGGAGGCAAAACGGTCGGGATTGAACTGTTCCCGGTATGTTCTGGGCTGGAATTCCATACCGGCAAAGTTACAGCTTTTAAGAAAAAGGTCCCGATCTTTTTCGAGAGACCGGAACCTTTAGACCTTAATGAAGAAAGAACCTATTGTACCAGAATTTTTTTAAGTGTTCTGTTCCCTTCGCTTTCCACAGATACCAGATAAAAACCTTTATTCAGTTGTCTGACATCGATCTGCATGGTATTTCCCTCTCCTGACCGGGTAAGAATTCTGGCTCCGGAAAGGGTGATGAGGCTGACTGTTGACTTTCCATTCAGCCCGGAGATGTTAAGGACTTTGCTGACCGGGTTGGGATACATTGAGATTTCTGTTTCATTTAATTCTTTTACCGGAGTTTTCAGGGTGAAATATGCGACCAGTACCCTGGAAGAATTCAGGGTGAAAGTATAGTTTTGGGAGGGGGAAACTGGTACATTTTCTTCTGTCCAGCCGGCAAAATCATATCCGGCAGCAGGGGTGGCAGAAACGGTGACTGAAGATCCCTGGCTGAAGGTACCTTCTCCTGCGACAGATCCTCCGGTAGCAGGACTGGCGGACAGCCACACAGCGTAACTGGGTGTAACCTGTTCAAAATTGGCAGTTAAGGTGCGGTTGCCATTCAGGTTGAAAGTATACGCAGCCTGGGTGGAAACTACGGTAGATCCTTCTGTCCAGTTCACAAATTCGTAACCGGCGTTGGCCGTGGCCCGGGCAGTGACAGAGGCTCCCTGAGCAAAGGCTCCGCCGCCGGTCACCGTCCCACCATCCTCCGGACCTGCCTGAAGACTTAAGGTATAACCGGTTATGTTCTGCTGGAAATTGGCGGTCAGGGTGCGGTTGGCATTCAGGGTAAACGTATAGCTGGCTGATGTGGATACCACGGTGGCACCTTCCTTCCAGTTCACAAAACTGTATCCGGCATTGGCTGTGGCTGTTGCGGTAACAGAGCTTCCCGGGGCAAATACCCCTGCCCCCCCGGTGGTGCCTCCGGCCACTGGACTGGACGACAGGTTGAGTGAATAATTTCCGGTTGCTGCCCTGAAGTTGGCGGTCAGGGTCCGGTTGGTCGTGATGGAAAACTTGTAATTTAATGAAGTGGTTACTACCTTGGTTCCCTCCGTCCAGTTGACAAATTCATATCCTTTGGAAGCCGCAGCCGATATGGTAACAGTTGTACCCGGCGCAAACCTGCCGCCTCCGGAAACTGTTCCGCCAATCACAGGACTGGCGGACAGGGTGAGTAAGACATCCGTCTCTTTGGATTTGAAATTGGCTACCAGCGTGCGGTTGGAGGAGAGGGTAAAGGTATAGGCAGCAGTGGAGGAAATAACCAACCCTTTTTCTGTCCAGTTGACAAATTCATAGCCCGTGTTGGGCGCCGCCGAAACTGTTACAGACTTTCCGCTAATAAAACTTCCGCCGCCGGTAACTGTGCCTGCTGCCACGGGATTGGCCGATACCGAAACCGTGTAATTGGTGGTAGTTGCCTTAAAATTGGCTACCAACGTTAAGTTAGAGGTGATGGGGCTTATCGTGAGGATCGAACTCTCGGAATAACCTACCCCGTCTTTTGTCCAATCAACAAACTCATAGCCTGCGTTTGGTACGGCTTTGATTGTGACAGATGAACCCGAAGCATAGCTGCCGCCTCCGCTGACTGTGCCACCGGCAGACGGATTGGCAGACAGGTTGATGGTATAAGTGGTTGTTGTTGCCTTGAAGTTCGCGGTAAGGCTGGTTGTGGCCGTGATATTGAAAGAATAACTCTGACTGGTCGAAACAGGGGTTGTACCTTTTGTCCAGTTCACAAACTCGTATCCTTTGGCAGGAGAAGCATTGATGGTAACAGATGTGTTGAGTTTTTTCCATCCGTCGCCAGAGATTGTTCCTCCTGAAGTTGGAGTCGCCGCCAGGGTCAGCTGGACATAGTCGGTACTTACATATTTCCATGCAGATGGAAAAGAGTTAAGCCCGTTCTTTTTAACTTTGACAATAAAGTGATATTCTGTATCAAAAGTCAGCCCGGTGACGGTTGCTGATTCACCGGTCACCAGCTTGTTGTTAAATCCGGTCACCGGAGCCCCGCTTTTTGAATTAAATACCGACAGGTAGGTTTCATCCACTTCATCAAATACCTGCCAGCGGGCCTTAAAACTGGTGGCCGTTATTTCCGTGGGATCCAGGCACACAGGAACTGCCGGTGCGGTATAAAAGTCAAATTTGTTTGAAATGGTTGTGTTACCTGAAGGGGTAATGGCATCCAGGTAAAACTGGTAGGAATGGCCGGTTTTTAGCCCGGTCATATTGTGATTTAGCACATTTCCAAGCACCTTCGGAAAATAACCTGCCGGATTGTTGGCTGCGCCTTCCCTGCTGATGACATAAACCCGGTAACCTGTCGCGCCATTGGCCGGATCCCAGACCAGCGTTACTGTGGTAGGATCTTCAAAATGACTGACAGCTTTGGCCACCGGCGAATTCTGGGTTTTCAGGGTAATGACGTTGCTGTATTGGGTATAGTCGGTCCCAAAATAGGCCTTAACCCGGTATTCATACGTAAAATCCGGTTTCATTCCGGTAAGCAGGTAAGTATTGGTTGTCCCGGATGATATCGTATAGTTGGTCCATACATTGCCGTCGCTCACCTGCAGCAAATAGCCGGTTGCGTTGGTCAGCGTATTCCATCTTGCTTCAAAATAGGTACTGGCTACCGAACTTGGGCTGATGGCCACCGGAACCGGTAAAACGGTGGTGAAAACCTTCATTACTCCTGATTTTTCGGATTCTCCAAGGGGGTTCAGTGAAGTAACCTGATACTCATACTGTGTTCCGGGCTCCAGGTTTTCAATTTTGCGGCTCATCTGTTCATTCAATATTAGTCCATTAAGAACGGTTTTCCCGCTGACTGATTCTTTGACAAACAGTTTATACTGCGGCGCTACGGGTGTGGTTTTCCAGTTGGCCACAAATGAATTGGGCTTAATGTCGGTTGCTGCCATGATCTGTGGAATGGCCGGGGAAGTGTACTGAACTTTATGCAGGGTATCACACCAGCTACCGTAAGATTTTCTTTTAACCGTTATTTCATATTTAGTTCCCAATGCCAGTCCGGTAATTTTATGCGTATAGGGTAAGTGGTTTTGAGAAAAAACAAATCCGGTGGGATACCCGGATAATGGGGTCAATGTACCCCCGGTATTTTTGTAAGCATACACGAGGTACTCATAGTTGTCGTAAAATGCATTCCATTCCACTGAAATGGTTGTACTTTCCGGCGTATAAAGGAGGGAAAAACTCTGGGGAGGATTCGGAATGTCAAAATTTTTGGTGGCTTCTTCCACAACGGCAGTATTTCTGATGGCTTGTACAACCACCTGTCGTTTTGAATTCCAGGAGGATTCCACACCAACAATATCAATTGTCAGCGTAGTCATACCATACTCTTTTCCGTTGTATGCAGTAAAGACTTCCCAACCACCGGAAACTTCCCTTTTTACCCACAATTTGTACTTGGTGGCATCCGGGTGGGCAGTCCAGGAAAGGGTGAAAGAATTGTACCGCATATTGGTTACGGTAAGGGTCATCGCCTGGGGATCGGCAGTCGGGGAATTCCGGGTTACTTCTTCTGCCAGCGCGGAAAATGGCCAGAGGAAGAGCATTACTGAAAAAAACAGAATGGCTTTGGGTAAATGTGCTTTCATACGACTGATGGTTTTATGGTTTTGACAAATTTGTTATGCATTAAACATCTTTCATGAGATGAAGATAAATCCTGAAAAAAGATGCAACAGGGAAAGTGTGCCGGAACGTCAAATCCGGGTGATAAACGGAAGGTATTGGATGGTAAAAGGAAAGCCCTGTCAACCGGTCAGGGAAACAGGGCTTAATGTCCTAAAATAGTTTATATCTGATAAATCCGAAATCTGCAATCCGAAATCCGAAATCTATAAGTAAGGGAAATGTTATTTATTAAGGTTACCACATTCGATCATCACCTTGTCTCCCGCTCCGTCATACCGTAATGGCTGGAACCTGCCTCCCACATAGTCTTCCTGGAAGGTTATTTTC
>DAIDJX010000047.1 GCA_027451165.1 Prolixibacteraceae bacterium
AGCAATCCCGTGGAAAAAACCGGGAACAGGCCAATGAATATATTCAGAACATCACCTATCGTTATGAGCTGAAGGATTCAGTCCTGTATCTCGATCCCTGGTTCCTGCCCGGACCTGTTGACAAATGGAAAGACCAGCGGGTGGATATTAACCTAAAAATTCCGCAAGGGATGGCGGTTTACCTCGATGAAAAGGTGGATGAAATAATCTATGATATTTCCAACGTATCCAATACCTGGGACCACGACATGATCGGCAAGACCTGGGTCATGCTTCCGGACGGACTGACCATGAAAGACAGTATAAAATAGTTACGTTTAAAGCAGGGTGCTTATAACATACCAACTCTCCCCTGCCTCCTGCAGTCCTTGGCGCACGGGGATTACCAATGACAGATTTATCCAACTGTCTGTTAATGAACCGCGAACGTTTCCCCCTGGTCAGGAGGGGTGGCTCCGCCCACAGTTTAGTTTAGTGGCCCGATCATATTGCGGGGACGGGGTGGTTGAGCAGTATGTCATCCCGGGTAACCCCCCAAAAATTTGGACACAATGTGGAAATGACAGGGAGCAGTTCGCTACCTTCGTGGTCATAAACAACTTGTCAAATTTCTTTTCACCTTTCCAAGGCGAAGGTGCAGATGTCTCCTCCCTCCGGTCGTCGACATGACAATGGCAGTCGGCTAAAAGGGAACCGTGGCCGGGCGGTAATCAATATGCTTTTCATGGCAGGGTTTTGTGCCGCCCGGCCACGGTTCCCCCTTCTGTCCGGGCGGCTCTTGTCATCCTGACGAAGCGGAGCGAGGAAGGATCTGCATGAATGACTGGTGACCGGTTACTCCTTTCAGGTGCGACTCTTGTCATTAGTACTGCGTCAGGGCGGCAGAAGGAAGGAGCGCCCGTCCGACCGGAGTTATCCGGGCGGGGTGAGGGATCTAAAAATAACTGTAAATCAGCTCATCATCCGCTTGTAACCCCACCGACTGATGTACTTCCAGGATGGGTTCAAAAAGATGATACTGACCAGAAAGCAGGGTTTCCAGCAGCCGGGCCTCTTCAGGCCTGTAGTAACTGCCTGAAAGCCCTGCTTTTTTTATGGTGCCTTTATCAACTTCCAGCGCTATGTTCAGCTCTTTATTGTCCGGGAAAGTTGTCCGGGTAAACCGGTATACCGGAGAATACCCGAAAATCCAGTCTCCTGTCGAGTATTTCTGTTTTGAAAGCTGCCGGATACTTTCTTTTTCAACAGCGGTCAACTGATAATCATTCATTTCAGGATATGCCTTTTTCAGCTGTGTAGCCAGGTACAGGATAAAATCCTCCCTGGTCACAGGCCGGGAGAGAAATTCCGAAATATTAACCACAGGACTTCTGTAAGAGGCTACTGCTTTACTTTGGTAAAGACCCGGTGAGGGGCGAATGGCTTCCCCGAGCCGTGTCAGGTCGGCATCAAACAGCAGGGTGCCATGGTGCAGTACCCTGTTTTTAAAAATGTGCTCTGCATTTCCGGAAATTTTTTTTCCACCCACCAGCAGGTCATTTCTTCCGGAAGTTCCGGCTTCAATACCCAAATCCGCAAGCGCCCTTATGATTGGTTCGGTAAAATTGCGGAAACTGACCTCCTGCGGGCTATCTATACTTTTAAGGAAAGAGAAATTCACATTTCCGGCATCGTGGAATACGGTTCCTCCGCCGGAAATCCGCCTGGCCAGCCGGATTCCGTTTTCCCGGACATAGCGGTAATTGATTTCCGCCATCAGGTTCTGGTGCTTTCCAACCACCACCGTATGGTGGCATTGCCAGATCATCACCATGTCTTCCCGGTGGTTCTTCAGCAGATACTCTTCTGCGGCCAGGCAAAACCAGGGATCAGTCTCTTCCGGAATCAAACACCATTTCATGATCAAAACTGAATGTCAAACAAAGGTAATTTTTCAGAGGGTTAACCAGTCGGGTTAATTGCTATTTTTACTTTTTCAAATGCAACAAAGAAAAAGAAGGTAATGAGGGTGCTTGTCCAAAGAGTTTCGGGTGCATCTGTGACCATAGATCAGCGCAAAGTGGCGGAATCGGGTAGGGGATTATTGCTGTTGGTTGGAATTGAAGAGGCAGATAATCAGGAGGATATCGACTGGCTGGTAAAGAAAGTGACGCAGCTCCGGATTTTTGATGATGCTGAAGGGGTAATGAATTTATCGGTCAACGATGTAAACGGTGAGATCATTGTCGTCAGCCAGTTCACCCTTCATGCCAGCACCAAAAAAGGGAACCGGCCCTCTTACATCAAAGCAGCCAGGCCGGAAACCGCCATACCGTTGTACGAAAATTTTGTAGCGGGTCTGGAAAAAGTGATGAACAAAAAAGTGGGAACAGGCGTATTCGGTGCCAATATGCAAGTGGCGCTGGTCAATGACGGACCCGTTACCATTTTGCTGGATTCCAAATACAAGGAATAAACAAAAAAAGCACCAGATGGGGAATGAAAATATTACCTTAAAAGAAGCCCAGGAGCAGGTTGACCAATGGATCAAAAGCTTTGGCGTCCGCTATTTCAGTGAGTTGACCAATATGGTGCTGCTGACCGAAGAAGTGGGCGAGATGGCCAGGATCATTGCCCGGAAATATGGGGAACAGTCGTTTAAAGAATCAGATAAAAATATTGATCTTGGAGATGAAATGGCTGATGTGTTATGGGTGCTGATCTGTCTGGCCAATCAGACCGGCATAGATCTGACGGCAGCATTTATCAGGAACATGGAAAAAAAAAGCATCCGGGATGCTGTCCGGCACCTGAAGAATGATAAACTCAAAAAATAACAATATGAATTTCAAACCTTGTCCGTTAACACAAGAGGAAGTGGTCAGCCAGGCTGATCATTTCCGGAGTATTGCACTGTCATTGAAATTGCCGGCTTACCTTAAAACTGCTTTTTCCTGCATTGATCTAACGACCCTTAATGCCACGGATACAGTCAGTCATGTGGCTGGATTTACGGCGAAGGTTAATTTGTTTGATTTGGAATTCAAAGGTTTTCCCAATGTGGCAGCCATATGTGTTTATCCTCAGATGGCTGGAATTGTCAGGGAAAACCTGGCTTCAGGAGCGGTGAAAGTGGCAGCTGTGGCGGGTGGTTTTCCCCAATCCATGACCTTTCTGGAAGTAAAAACAGAAGAAGCCCGGCTGGCTGTAGTTCATGGCGCTGATGAAATTGACATCGTCCTGCCTTTATGGGCATTTCTGGAGGGAAATTTTCAATATTGCCAGGTCGAAATTGCAGCGATAAAAAAGGCCATTGGAGACGCTCATTTAAAGGTCATTCTGGAAACCGGACTGCTTGCTTATCCGGGAAAAATCTGGCAGGCATCCCTGCTGGCATTGGAAGCTGGGGCAGATTTCATCAAGACTTCCACCGGTAAGGCAGCAGTGTCAGCTACACCGGAAGCAGCAGTGGTGATGTGTTCAGCGCTTCGCTACTGGTATGAACAAACCGGAGAGCTCAGGGGGTTCAAACCGGCAGGAGGTATTGTGCAGACAGAAGAGGCTTTGGTTTACCTGGCGATCGTTCAGGGCATACTTGGCGATGAGTGGCTGAACAAACAGCTTTTCAGGATCGGGGCAAGCCGCCTGGCCAATCACCTGCTGTCGGATATACAGGGAAGACCGGTGGTGCATTTCTGAGGATCGCACGACCGTAGAGACGCGCGGTTGTGGAGACGCACGATCGTGCGTCTCTATTTGTTCCTTTCGGTGATATAATGCATCAGGGAGATGAGGGCATTACGGGCTTCATTTTCAGGGAATTCCAGTAATCCGGCGATGGCTTTATCCCTGAAATGGATCATTTTTTGGGTCGAGTATTCAATTCCTCCGGACGCAACAACCTTTTCCACCAGTTTACCTACTGCTTCCGACTTCTTGTTTTTGCTTTTTACCAACCGTAAAATTCTGAGTTTCTCAGGCAGGGAAGACTGATTCAGAAGGTGTAGCAGGGGAAGGGTGATTTTTTTCTCCTGGATATCGTTGCCTGTCGGTTTGCCGATGAAACCCTTGTCAAGGTAATCGAAAATATCATCCTTGATCTGAAAAGCTATTCCGGCATCCTGGCCAATCCGGTACATTTTCTCAACCAGGTCTTCATCACTGGTAACAGAAGAAGCACCGATGGCCATGCTGGTGGCGATCAGGGAGGCCGTCTTCTTGCGGATGATTTCAAAATAAGTATCCGCATTCATGTCGAGGTTTCTGCTTTTTTTGATCTGAAGGATTTCCCCTTCGCTCATATCCTGAACTGCCCGGGAAATGAGATGCAAAAATCCGTATCTCTTTTTTTCCAGTTGAAGAATCAGCCCTTTGGATAGAATATAATCCCCGACCAGAACAGCCAGTTTATTTTGCCATAAGGCCTTCACCGACAGGAGGCCGCGACGCTCAAAGGAATCATCCACCACATCGTCGTGGACCAGGGATGCGGTATGCAGCAATTCCACAGAGCAAGCCGCCAGAAGGGCATCTTCTTTGGGTTCGCCGAAGAGCCGGGCAGACAGAAAAACAAATACCGGGCGAAGCTGTTTGCCACGGGTACGGTAGATGTAATTAAGTATGGTACCCAGCAGAGGGACATCACTCCGGAGTGATTTACGGAAATAAGGCTCAAAATCCCTGAGCTCTTTTTCAATCGGTTTTTTAATTTCCTGCAAGGTCACCATCCTGAATTATTTGATTTACTGAATCCCGGGCAATAATTTCCCCTTTAATTAAATTCATTTTAATTCATCATGCCAAATGTATTAAAAATCATCTGCAACACAATTCTTTCTGCTTAATTTGAATATTTATATATTTGTATAATATCTGAAAACAATGGGTGAAATAGATGAATTAAACATTGAAAAACTGGAACTGGCAGCCAATCTGTTGAAAGCAATTGCTCATCCGATGAGGATTGCCATTCTTAAACACCTGGAAGGAGGGAAAAAACTCACTGTGACGGAAATTTACGAAGCTTTGGGAATTGAACAGGCAACTACCTCCCACCATTTGGGCATACTTAAGGATAAAGGTGTTTTATGTTCCAGAAGGGATGGTAAGAATACCTATTATTTTCTGAAACATGAAATGCTGACCCAGATCCTGGACTGTATCCATAAGTGCAGTTGTGATCCGCAGAATTGATTGTTTTCCGATCTTGTGAACATGCTGTCTGTACCCATTTGAACCGAAACCCATGGAACTTGTTTTTGCCACCAACAATCCACATAAACTGACTGAGATAAGGCAACTTCTGAAGGAACGCTTTGTGGTAAAAAGCCTGGCAGATATCGGTTATTTTGAGGAAATTCCGGAAGATTATCACTCCCTTGAAGAAAATGCTTCCCAAAAAGCCTGGACGATTTATAACCGCTATGGTATTGACTGTTTTGCAGATGATACCGGGCTGGAAGTGGAAGCGCTGGGCGGTGAACCCGGAGTGTTCTCTGCCCGGTATGCCGGCCCTGGAAATAATGCAGATGACAATATTGCCAAACTCCTGTCCCGGTTGGCTGAAATAAAAAACAGGAAAGCGCGTTTTAGAACGGTAATCTCGTTGGTTGCAGAAGGTAAAGAATGGTTGTTTGAAGGCATCGTGGAAGGAACAATTCTGACTGAGAAATGGGGGAACAATGGGTTTGGCTATGATCCGGTTTTTTGTCCTGCCGGGTTTACTTCATCCTTTGCAGAGATGGATCTGGACACGAAGAATAAGATCAGTCACAGGGGCCGGGCTTTTGAAAAGCTGGTCAGTTACCTGATGACCCGGAGATAGAAAGTATTGCAGTTATGAGACATTTGCTTTGTTTTCTGGTTTGTATCGTTACCTTCACGACCTGGGGGCAGAAGGGAGTCTGGCGGGATTATTATTCTTATGCCAACGCTGTAAAAGTAGCCGATGCCGGGGATAAAATTTTCTGTGCAACCAGTGGAGGATTGTTTTATCAGGATATCCAGGATAAAAGCCTGCATAAAATCTCGACCGAAAATGGTCTTAGTGATATTGGAATCCAAACCATAGCCTGGAACAGCACAGGAAAAATCCTGCTTGTTGCCTATGAGAACAGCAACGTGGATTTGATCCGCGAAAACGGGGTCACTAACCTGAGTGACATAAAAAGAAAACTGCTGTCCGGAGATAAAAAGATATACAGTGCATTGTTTAATGGGAACAGCGCTTACCTGGCCTGCGGTTTTGGCATAGTTGAAATAGACCTCGTAAAATCTGAGATCAAAGGGACTTATATTATTGGTCAGAACGGCAATGAAGTTAAAGTATTTGATCTCGAAACCGATGGTGAGTATCTGTATGCTGCCACAGAAACCGGAATTCTGAAAGCAAATCTGGGGAATGTCAATCTGATGGATTACAAAAACTGGCAGCGCGAAACCACCATTCCCCATTATTCGGAAAAATTCAGCCACCTTGCGCGTTTCAATAACCGGATGATAGCGGTATATACCAGGGATCAGTGGGATGGCGATGAGGCTTACCTGCTGGAAGGGGGGCAGTGGAGAAGAGTTCTGTCAGATATCGGCTATTTTACCCAGATCCAGACAAACCTTAAATACCTGACGGTTACCGACAGGGAAAACATTACGGTTTATGACACCTCGCTCAGCAAACAAGGAAAGCTGACACAGTATTTGCTTGGTAATCAGACCATAAGTCCCATTAGACCCCAGGATGCTGTTTTTAGCACCGATGGTTCGGCATGGATTGCTGATAATGACTACAGTTTGATCCATTACACCGGCCAGAAATATGAACAGCACATTCCTTCCGGCCCCAGAAGTAATGCCATATTTTCCCTTACAACGAGGGAGGGAGAGCTCTGGATTTCACAGGGAGGCCGTACCGATCCCTGGAACAACCAATTCCGCCAACCCTTGTTCCAGCAGTTGAAAGAGGGAAAATGGAATTATTTTGGCACTAAGGAATATCCTGAAATGTCAGGTTTTTTCGATATTGTCCAGGTAATTTCCGATCCCGCAGATCCGGAGCACATTTTTGCCGCCAGCTGGGGTGGGGGAGTGCTTGAATTCCGGGGCACCCAGTTTGTGAAAAGATACAATAACCAAAACAGTCCGCTGGAAACTGCCATTCCCGAAGAGCCGCTTAAGCCCTATACCCGCATCGGGGGGATGGCTTTTGACAGGAAAGGTTCCCTTTGGATTACCAATTCACAATCATCCAAAGGATTGCACAGTTTATCCGGAACCGGGGAATGGAAAAGTTATGAACTTTCCGAAGTTGCCGGGCAGCAATTTACCATTGGGCCGGTACTTGTTACCGGAACGAATGACAAATGGATCATCCTTCCCCGGGGCAAAGATCTGTATGTCACCAACGGAGATGTTTCCAAAAAGAAAGTTCTTCCCCTGATCTCCTATTTTAACAATGGAAAACAGGAAATCTTCAACCGCATGAACGATATTTATTCCATTGCGGAAGATCTGAAGGGGGAAATCTGGGTTGGCACTTCGATGGGAGTGGCTGTTTTCGCAAATCCTTCAGGGGTATGGAAAGAAGGCGCTTTTTATGCCTATCAGCCCAGCCTGGAGCTAAACGACGGCATTTATCATCCCCTTTTGGAAACAGAAACCGTTACAGCCATCGTCATTGACGGGGCAAACAGAAAATGGCTGGGCACCAAAAATTCCGGTATTTATCTGGTTTCTGAACAAGGAGATACTGAGATTCTGCATTTTACGGTTGAAAACAGCCCGCTGATATCCAATACCATCCTCTGTCTGGCCATGAATGAAGCAACCGGTGAATTGTACATCGGGACCGATAAAGGGCTGGTTTCCTACCAGGGAGATGCTCCTCCCGGGAAAAAGGATTTTAGTGAAGTCTATGCATATCCCAATCCGGTCAGGGAAACCTGGACAGGAGACATCACCATCACCGGTTTAATGAAGGATACTGATGTGAAAATCACCGATATTTCCGGAAACCTGGTTTACAAAGGCGTTTCTCTGGGTAGTGATCTTTCCTGGAATGGGAGAAACCTGAACGGGAAAAGAGTCAGTACCGGAGTTTATTTGATTTTCTGTGCCCTCCCGTCGGGAGAAAAAACCCACATAGCCAAGCTGTTGGTTATTCATTAAGGGGTAAGTATTCCGGGATACAGGTTTATAAGTGGAAAATTCAATACCTGAATATTGGTTATGCTGGTAAAATCCCGTGCCATTGTTCTTCATGCCCTGCCCTATCGTGAAAATAGCCTGATTGTTACCCTTTATACTGAAAATTCGGGTAGGATTTCCTGCCTGGTCAACAGTGCGAGGGGAGGAAAATCAGGGAATAAGGCAGCACTTCTTCAACCCTTGTTCATCCTTGAAGCAGAATATTATCAGCAGAAAAACAGGGACTTGCAGCGGATGAAAGAAGTCAGGCTGCTGTATCCCTATCATTCGGTTCCTTTTGATGTGGTGAAGTCGGCACAGGTGATGTTCCTCGCTGAAGTATTGTATAAGCTGATCAGAGAGGAAGAATCCAATCCAGGGATATATTCCTTTCTGGAGAACGCTTTTCTTTTTCTGGACAATATGACTGCGGGAAAGGCGAATTTTCACTTGTGGTTTATGGTTCGTTTTACAGAGTGGGCAGGAATTGGACCCTACCTGAAGGAAGGAACAGAAGGGTGGTTTGACCTGAAAAAGGGTGTTGTCAGCCCCCATGAACCCCTTCATCCTTTCTATATGGATCGGGAGACCACCTCAATCTTCAGGAAAATCAGCGGATTGAACATCGAAGAATTGGATAAATTGTCAATTAATCAGGAAGTTAGGAATATGCTAACCGGTAAATTGCTGGAGTACTATCACCTGCATTTTGAGAATCTTGGAAATTTCAGGTCACTGGCTGTATTACAGGAGGTATTTCAGTGGTGATCCCAAAAATAAATTTATCTTTGAGGCAGAGATTTCAAATGGTTTCCACCTGCAAAATTTTCAGAATAGACCATGCAAACTAAAATTCCGGTAACCCAGGGAAGTTCTTTCTGGAAAATGAGAAACCTGGCCAATGAACAGGGGCTGATTGACATGTCGGTAGGCATTACAGAATTCAATTGCCCGTCTGAATTGTCCAATCTTGCTGCCTGGTATGTGAAGGAAAAATACAATAATTTTGCTCCGGTTGAGGGTTTGTTGTCTTTGCGTAAACACATTTCAGAACGTTATCACAAAGAGTACGGAAGGTATTATTCTCCGGTAACTGAAATTACCATTTGTGCCGGAATTGTTCAGGCTTTATCCTCTGCCATCACTGCGGTGGTGAATGAAGGGGATGAAGTAATCATATTTGAACCCTCTTATTTCACCTACAGCCCTGCAGTAAGGTTAAACGGGGGTACCCCGGTATATGTGCCGCTGACAGAGCCTGATTTCCGGATTGACTGGGAAGATGTCCGGAAGATGATAACCTCCAGGACCAGGCTTATTATTCTGAATTCACCCCATAATCCAACCGGAATGGTGTTTGGGCGGGAAGATTTATTGCAGTTGCAGCGGCTGATTCAGGGCACAGGGATCAGTGTGATCAGTGAAGAAAATTTTGAATACCTGATCTATGATCAGGAAAAACATCAGAGTGCCGGAGAATTTGAAAGTCTGGCCTCAAGGTGTTTTATCATCTCTTCCCCCGGGCCATTGTGGCACATCAATGGATGGGGATTGGCCTGGTGTATGGCTCCGGAAAAATTAATGAGCGAATTCAGGAGTGTACATGAATACCAGGTATTTAATGTGAACTCTCCTTTTCAGTATGCCTTGTCGGATTACTTGAATACACATCCGGATACCACAGAGATTACCGAGTTCTACCAGGGGAAACGAAATTATTTCAACCGGTTGCTTAAGGGCAGCTCTTTTATACTGAAACCAGCCCGGGGAACTTACTTTCAACTGGTTAACTACAGCAGGATTTCCAAAGAGGCAGATGTGGATTTTGCCCTCCGGCTGGTCAACGAGACCGGAATAGCTGCCATGCCTCTTTCTGTTTTTATGCACAAGGTTAAAAACAACCAGTACCTCCGGTTTTGTTTTGCCAAGAAGAATGAAACCCTTGAAGAGGTGGCTTCCCGGTTGATCCGTTTTTCTGAAAGTTGTGCTGTCTGACCTAGCGTTGAGTATCGCTGAAAACAATGGCTTCGTAGACGAATAAATCAGCAGTTTTCCAGCCTTCCCTGCCAATCCCGGCTTTTTCTCCGGAACATCGCTCCAGCATCTCTTCTGTGGACCAGCCATATTTGGGTGCCACCTGAGGGAGAAAAGTACCGGTTGACCAACCTTTACGGATGAAAATGCCATGTTTGCCCAAAACAATCTCCGAAGGGGAGTCAATTTTCCGCAAGGGGGAAAGAACGGAAATCTCCACAGACAAATTATCCAGTTCACCAGGTTTTACCGGGGCAAACCTCCTGTCAGTGGCTGAGGATACCGCCACTTCACAGACGGTTGCCGCCAGTGAACCGTTGTTTTCAAAGCGGCCAATGCACCCGCGTAGTTTTCCGTTGATATAAATGCTTACAAATGCCCCGCAGTTTTCCGGCAATTTTGCAGTATCCGGCAATTCTTCCGGGATAAGCCTTTCGCCGGTAAGGATGAAATTCCGGAGTGCCTGACGGGCCAGTTTCAGCAGGCCCGTTTTCTCTTCGTCAGTCAGGGAAAAATCCGGGTTATTGTCTTCAAAAACGGCAATGGCGCTGTATCCGACCACCCGGTGGTGATCGCCATACAAGGGTTGGTCTCCGGAATTTTGATAATCTACCCATTGGTAGGAAAGGGGTTTACCTTCTGTAAGATAGAGAAGGGTAAGCACCGAAGTCCATCCGCACAACGACGTGGCCAGTCCGGGTATTTTCTGTTTCCGGTTTTTTTCCAGGATTTTCAGCAAATGTTGCGGAGAGTTGATGAGAATGGCTTCTGAAGTAGCCTTGTCTGAATTAATCGCATCCCGGTATTCCGGATAGTGGGAAAAATCGGAACTGATAACAAACAGATTCTTGTTATTAAACCATGGCTGCAAGGCTTTTGACAGTTTGCGACATTCTTCCGGGTCGTGGATTCCAAGCACCAGGGGGACAATCCGGAGCTGATTTCCCAGTATATGTTGCAGAAATGGCAACTGCACCTCCAGACTGTGTTCCCGGAGGTGATACTCTTCCCTGTTGATGAAGAGGGGATCTGATTTCAGCAATGATTCTCCGGTCAGGCAATCCACTTGTACAGGTCCCAGGGGAGTTTCATAATTTCCGGATGTAAAGACTGAAACTCCCGGGAATCGATATTGGTGACTGGAAACCAGAATGAATACCCGCTCCGGAAGTTGGTCCGGAAGCAGCTGGTTATATCCGGATGCAGCCACTTTTCCGCTAAAGATATAACCGGCATGGGGAACGATCAAGGCAAGGGGTTGCTTTTGGGGGAAAAGAGGCGGTTTCCCTTCCTGGCAGAAAAGCTTTACTTCCTTCTGAAGTTCTTCTGTGCCGGCAGCATAAAATTTCCCTGCAAATTCAGCCCTTCTGGTTACCTTGGAATTGACTTCAGCTTTCATCTCATCATCTGCTTACTTTCTTTACGAATGTACGACAGTTAATGGTGTTTTCCATACCTGTTGCGGTGTAAAATGTTTATTTTCATCCAGGTTTTAATGGAAATTCTTAAATTGCCATCAAAAATAAATTTTACCGGTTTGGGGGAATGTCCTATGTGGAGTAACCTGAATTTTACTCATCTTGGTTTCGGAGAGGTTGTTTTGCTGCTGTTTCTGATCACATCGGTGGCGATTGCCGGTATTGTTCTTTTTGAAAAACGTTCCCCTGAAAAAACAGCAGCCTGGATTCTGGCCCTGGTTTTATTACCTGTTTTCGGCCTTGTTTTCTACCTGATCTTCGGGCAGGAATACCGGAAGACCAAAATGTTTTCACGGAGGGGCCTTAAAAACCTGGGTCGATTCAGGATTCTGGCCAGCCGCCAGCTCCGGAAACTTCAGAAGAAGGAACTCTCCTTACCGGATGCAGCCAAAGAAAAAGAGAATATTGTCAGGTTATTGATGAACAATTCCCATTCCCTGCTGACCACCGGGAACAGACTGAAAATCCTCAACAACGGGTATAAAACGGTCAATACCATTTTTGAAGCCCTTGAAAAAGCGGTGCACCATATTCATTTGGAATATTATATTGTGGAAGACGATGAAGTGGGTAACCGGTTGAAAGACTTGTTAATCAGGAAGAGCAGGGAGGGGGTGGAAGTCAGAATGATCGTTGATGATGTGGGGAGCTGGGGTTTGTCCAAACGTTTTTTGCGCGAACTCCGGGAGGCAGGGGTAGATATACAATCCTTCATGGAAGTCAGGTTTCCGCGACTGACTCCCCGTGTTAATTACAGGAACCACCGGAAGATAACTATTGTTGATGGCGAAATCGGTTTTACAGGAGGAATAAATTTCGCCGACCGTTATATCAAAGGAATAGAGAAGATCGGACCATGGCGGGATACCCATCTCCAGATTGAAGGAAATGCCGTTGCCTGCCTTCAGGTCATTTTTGCTGCCGACTGGTATTTTGTCAAAAAGGAAAACCTGAAAGGAGCGGGTTATTTTAAAACCCAGCCCGACCTGAAAGGAGCTGCCATGCAGATCAGCGCCAGTGGTCCTGATTCCGACTGGGACAGCATCGGACAGGCCTTTTTTGCAGCCATTACCGGCGCCCGGAAAGATGTTTTCATCGTCACCCCTTACCTGATGCCTCCTCCTCCTATTTTACAAGCTTTGAAAATAACTGCCCTGGGGGGTGTAAATGTGCAAATTCTCATGCCTGAATTTTCAGACGCCCTGATCCCGAAATGGTGTTCCTTTTCCTTTGTGGAAGAATTGCTGGAAGCCGGCGTCCGGATTTTCTTTTATCAGAAAGGGTTTATACACAGTAAACTATTGATGGTGGACGGTATTTTTTGCAGTATCGGAACAACCAATCTTGATTTCAGAAGTCTGGAAACGAATTTTGAGATCAATACCTTTATCTACGATGCTGTATTTACCCGCCAGTTGACAGGCTATTACCATGCTGACCTTTTGAACAGCCGGGAAATTGTTGCGGCTGAATGGAAAAAACGATCAGGGCTCTCTCATTTTAAGGAATCACTGGCCCATTTTGTCAGCCCTATGTATTGAATATCCTCGATTATCCGCATTGGATTAAGATCCTCATAATTATTAATACTGTGGTGCCAGCCCGGGAATCCAAAAACCTTAACAATTGTTATTGAATATTAATTTTTGTTGTACATTTGAAACGCTAAGACTATTTCAATTCAAAATAAACTGATTATGAATCAACGATTTAAAATTCTGGTTTTCCTGCTGATACTATTTACTACAGGTTGCCGGGATGATTCCATAGACAAATATGACCGACCGGAATGGCTTACCGGAAAGGTTTATACCCAGTTAAAAGCCCAAACCGATTTGTCTACTTTTGCCAAATGTATTGAACTGACCGGTTATGACACCATTCTGGATATTTCAGGGAGTTACACGGTTTTTGCCCCTACGGATGAAGCCTTTGCCCTTTACTTCCAGCAAAATACCCGGTACAAGAAAGTGGAGGATATTCCGGCAGGCGAATTGAACAACCTGGTAAAATACCTCATCGTTCAGAATCCCTGGAGCAAAAACCAGCTTCGTTCTCTGGATGTATTTGGCTGGATTGATCCCAAAGACCTTACCAACAATGAACCGAAGGGCTATAAAAGGGAAACCTTGTTGCTGGACAAGGATCCCAAATACGGAATTTTAGGAGAAAAGATCAATCTGCGTTCCACCATATCTATTGTAGATACGCTGTCTTCTCCCTGGAAACGAAGAGAAACCGTAGATTCAAGGAAATTTGCCCCCATATTTTATAAGGAGTATTTCGATATTTATGAACTCAGTTCTTCCGACTATGAGTTTTATTTTAACCGGCCCATCGAAAGCGCCAATGATATTTATTATGCCGGGGCGAAAATTAAAGGCAATGAAATTTTTGCAGAGAATGGATTTGTGTACAAAATTGACCGGGTAGTGGAACCGCTTAAGAACGGATATCAAATATTGAGCGCTAATTCCGGTCAGAACAAGTACAATAAATTTTTAAGTTTTCTGAATACTTTTCCGGAATTCACCTACAACAGGAATAAAACGCTGGCCCAACCCGGTGCAGCTCAGGGTTTGGCTGTGGATTCCCTCTTTGACCTGACTTATCCTCAGCTTACCTTTAATATTAACCGGGAAAGGACCAAAGCGCCGCCGAGTACCTTTGGATTGCCCCAGAATGTAGCCATCCGGTACCATCATGGTCTTCTGGCGCCTACCAACGAGGCGTTTGATGCCTTTATAAGTGAATACCTTGTTGGAGGAACAAAGTGGGGTAGCCTTAAAAACACCCCTGACTTTATTAAAAGTATTATTGCCAATACGTTCATGTCAATTAATCCGATATATCCGACCGATCTCAGCAAAGGCTTTTATAACGGGGAGCTGGATGTTGTGAAAATTGACCAGGCTGACATTGTACAGAAAGAATATGGCAGCAACTGCACCTTTATCGGTCTCCGGAAGGTCATTGTTCCCCGTGCTTTTAAGAGTGTCACTGGTCCTATTTATCTGCAGCGGGGCTATTCAAGGGCCATGTATGCCATTGAACTGGCAGGCTTGCTGCCTGCACTTAAAAGGCAGGACCAGAATTACATGTTCTTCGTGGAATCTGATGAAAGCCTGCGCCTGGACTCTTCGCTGGTATATGATGAGTTCCGTGAAAGATTTTCTGCCTTTATGCTTTCCCCTGGCTCTTTTCAGGAGTTTTCGATGTCAAAAAATGACCTCAGGAATTTATTGCTGAACCACATCGGACTGGACAGGCCCAAGGGTAATGCCCGGAAAGAATTTATTCCCAACCAGGCGGGTAATTACCTGATCGTGGACAATATTACCGGCGAAATCAGAGGGACAGATTTTACGAGAAAAGGTTTCAATGGCTCCAAAATTGTTCAGGAATTTCCGAAACAGATCAGTACCAATGCGGATAACGGAACAACCTATGAAATCAACAACTGGTTCAGTTTCTCAACGACCAATCTGTATACAAAAATTTCCACCTCCTATCCCAAATTCCATAATCTGATCAAAGCTGCAGGATTTGACCGCGAAAAGGAATATCGCTACAGCTTTATTTCTGAAAGTGAAATTTATACCGTATTTGTACCCAGCGATGCCGCCATGGATCAATTGGTTACCTCAGGTATGCCGGTTGAGGAGCTACGCAAGATAGTTCTGCTTCATTTTGTCCCGGGACATATACTGTTTACCGATGCGAAAAAATCTCCGGGCTATTATGAAACAGCGAGGGTCTCTGATGAGTCTTCACAATATGCCACTTTTTATTCCAAAATCAAAATCGGATTGGCGCCCGATGTCATCCGGATTATGGCCAAAGATGGCAGTGTATATTCAGAAATACAGGAATCACCCAAAGCCAATATCATACTGGCCAAAAACCTGGGAACAGGGAACGAGACCATTAAGAATATTATAACCAACGGGGTGATCCATGAGATAGACAAAGTATTAAAATTCAGTGACCTGGATACGAAATAGGAAAGTGGAATTAAACAGTGTGATTAAACCTTTGGTGTTTATAA
>DAIDJX010000048.1 GCA_027451165.1 Prolixibacteraceae bacterium
CGGTCAGCAGGTATTTTTCATCAAACTTATAATTCAAACGACTGAAGTAGGAGATAAGGGCAGTTTTGGAATAGCCGCTGGTGGTGGTTGAAGGGCTTATTTTTGTAAGGTCGTAGAATGAGCTTTTGTAGTAGTGCTCTCTTCCGGCGTCTCCCTCCGTATTGCTCATTTCGTACACATTTTGCCTGACGCTATGTCCCAGAAGGGCAGTAAGGTTGTGTTTGGTTCCCCCGAAATCGGTAGTGTAATTCAGGGTATTGTCCCAGGTGTACCCGGTTTCATAATTGTAGGTGGAAGCTATATAGCTCGTGCCAGGCGCCTGATAGCGGGCAACACTCTGGTAATCCTGGTAAGTTCCGTTCCGGAGGTTCTGATGGTCCAGGGCAAAAATGGATTTCAGCAAAAGTCCTTTCAGTGGGGTAATCTCGAGATAGGCATTTCCGAAAAAGCGGGATGAAAGCCTGTTGTTCTGATAAGCGCCATCAATTTCATCCAGTAATGGATTGCAGTGTGCAGCATAACGGGGATTTGGGGTGGGAATCAAAGTCCCTGCCTGGGTATAGGGATGAGTTATGGTGGTCATCTTCAGCGCCTGTCCGAAAACGCTCGAATTCCTGGCATCATGGTTCTTATAGGTAAACAGCAAACTGGAACCTGCTTTGAAAATGTTATTTATTTTGTGGTCCAGGGTCAGTTTGGCGTTATAGCGGTCCATTTCATCGTTTTTCATCAGTCCTTCTTCCATCATGGTACCCAGCGAAAGGCTGAAATTGGTCTTATCACTCCCTCCGGAAACCGAAAGTTCGTGGTTCTGGGTCAAACCGCTCTGAAGGATTATGTCCAGCCAATCGGTATAGGAACCATCCTGATAAATGCCTAATTCGGTGAAATCTTCGAGCTTTTCCGTCAGGATCTGCTCCGGAGTCAGGTTGCTGGCGCCCCAATTCCCGGAAGCTGCATCGGCCTGGTAATTGGCTTTGTCAATCAAACGCCGGACTTCTTTGGTTCCATACATCACCTGTGGCACATTGGTGGGAATATTTGAAGATATGTAGGAATTCAGGTTAACGTGCGTTTTCCCGGCTTTTCCGCGTTTGGTTGTAATCAGGATTACCCCGTTGGCGCCTCTGGTTCCGTAAATAGCAGTGGATGAAGCATCTTTCAGAACGTCCATTGATTCGATATCCGATGGATTGATGTCGAGGGTGGAACCATATTCCACTCCGTCGACAAGGATCAGCGGACTGTTGGAGGCAGAGATGGAGCGGTAACCACGGAGGTTAATGGAGATCCCGGCGCCTGCCTGTCCGTTGGATTGCTGGATATCAAGACCCGGAACCCTTGCCTGCATGGATTGCATAGCATTGCTGACGGTGGTCTTGGCAATGTCTTCAGCTTTTACTGAAGCAACAGCACCGGTAAGGTCTTTCTTTTTCACCGTTCCATAACCGATGGCTACTACTTCGTTCAGCCCGATCGATTCTTCCTCAAGGGTTACAGAAATGTTCGTTTTCCCTCCGATCGCCACTTCCTTTGAAGTGTATCCGATAAATGAAAAAACCAAAGTCCCGCCAGCGGGTGCATTAATGGAATAGCTTCCGTCAACAGCGGTAACAGTACCAGTGGTGGTCCCTTTCACCAATACATTGGCTCCGGGAATGCTTTCGCCGGTGGTAGCCATGGATACTTTCCCCCTGACATTAATGGTCTGGGAGAAAGCGGTGCCGGCAATAAACAACAGTAACCCTGTAATTAAGATTCTGCTGTTCAGCATGCCTGCGTGTTTTCTTTTTACTTTGAAAAATTGCATACTTTTAATCATTAGGTTTATTTAAAAGATTCATTTCCAGACATGCCATAATAAACGGCCCAACCCCTTTGGGATCGTTGTCCCTGACAGTTTCCCGGATATAGTATTCATAGGTCCCGTCACGGTAAGGATTGCCTCCCAGGCCTGCCACTGCGCAGCATTTGGTCAGGCTGATGCTGCCGTCACTATTTTTCCTGACCAGCTGCTTAACAATTCCTGAGTAGCCTTTTATGGCTGATTTTTTGTATTTTGGGGAGATATAACCTTTCCTGACTGCTTTTAGCAGCGCATAGGAAAACATGGAGGAGGCAGTGGCCTCCAGGTAGTTGCCTTCCCGTTTGCCCTGGTCCAGCACCCGGTACCAGAGCCCGCTCTTCTTATCCTGGTATCTGACTATTCCATCTGCTACCTGTTGTAAGATGCGGAGGATTTCCCCCCGCAGCGGGTGGTTTTCCGGAATGTAATCCAATACATCCACCAGGGCCATGGCATACCACCCCATGGCTCTTCCCCAGAAATTGGGTGAACAACCGGTAACCGGATCTGCCCATTGCTGAGCTTTCTTCTCATCCCAACCATGATAATTCAAACCTTTCTTTGCGTTGTAGCTATGCCGGTGCACAATGCTGAACTGATTGATGACATCATCAAACGCTTCCGGTTCATTGAATTCGCCGGCATATTGGGCATAAAAGGGGGCTCCCATGTACAAGCCATCAAGCCACATTTGCCAGGGGTAAACCTTTTTATGCCAGAAACCGCCTTCACTGGTACGGGGATGGGTTTTCAACTGCTCCCGCAGCGTAATGATAGCCTTCTTGTATCTTTCATCTTTTGTATGATGGTATAACTGGAACACGTACTTTCCTGGATTTAACCGGTCAATGTTATAATCTTCCAACTTGTACTCCGCAATAAATCCGGTCGGATCAATCATTTTATCCGCATAAGCTTTGGCATAGTCGTAGTACTTTTTATTTCCGGTACTTTCCCAAACCTGGAACATAGCCTGTGCAATCAACCCCTGGGTGTAATTCCAAACCGGTTTGGGATTGTAATCTACGGTCCACGGTTCCGGAAACTGAGCCATTTCGGAGTCGGCCATTTTAATGGCCATCTCCAGCCCGACAGATGTGCTTTTTGCTTGTCCGCACAGGGCCGGTGATTGAAATGAAATTAGCGCCGTTGTAAAAAAGAAAATCAGCGGGAATGCATTTTTCATAAAAACTACCGTTTTATTGTTGATGATTGGTAAATAATCACAGACCATACAGAATCAGGGCCGAAAGAATAATCAGCAATCCTGCTGCCAGCAAGATAATCATAATGGAAAGTTGTCTTAGTTTCCGGGAACTCATTTCCAGGTTCATTTTTGTGGATATAAAATTAGGGAAGCAGGGGCGAAAACTGAATTTTTAGTTTCCCATCCATACAGGGATTCCTTCTCAAAAGAGTATATTTTTCCCGGAAAGCGGGTGTATTTTTCCCAAATAATGCTTTTACAAGAAATATATTACTTCTTTGCCTCCAGGTATTCACTGGCACTCATGCCGAATTTTTGCCTGAAACATTTTCTGAAATGGGAAAGATCCCGAAATCCGACAGCATAGGCAATCTCAGAAACATTCTGTTTATTCTGGTGCAGGAGCTGGGCAGCTCGTTTTAACCGGATATCCCGGATGAACTCCTTGACGGTCATGTCGGTCAGGAAATGTAATTTGCGGTACAACTGCATCCGGCTGACTCCAACTTCGACCGCGAATTTTTCAATATCGAGATCGGGATCTGCCATGTTAGCCTCCACCGTTTCAATCACCCTGCGCATAAAACGTTCATCCGGTGAAGAAATCAGGACATTTCTGGGCTGAAGGACAATTTCCCCGGAATACTTTTCTTTCAGTGATTGCCTGACTGTAAGGAGGTTTTCCATCTTGGTCTGCAGGATATTCAGGTCAAAGGGTTTGCTGATGTAATCATCCGCCCCTGCCGACAAACCTTCCATCTCATGTTCTTTCGACCCCAGGGCAGTCAGCATGATGACCGGAATATGAGAGGTATGTTCATCATTTTTTAAACGTTTCAGCAAGTCAAATCCGTTCATTACCGGCATCAATACATCGCACAAAATGATATCAGGAATATTTTCTATGGCAGACTCCCAACCCAATTGGCCATCGGCTGCTTCTATCACCTTATAAAACGATTCAAAGTGATGCCGGATGAAAAACCTGACATCGGGATTATCTTCCACAATCAGCAGGATTTTTTCCTGAAAGGATGCAGGTACGACGACCGGGTTGTTTTCAGGATCTTCTCCACCTTCGGATTTAACTTCCGGATCAGGCAATTCATTGCAAGGTTCGATTAAAGGGAGCCTTACCGTAAACCTGGAACCCTGACCGGGTTTGCTGTTTACAAAAATCTGTCCGTTCATCAATTTTACCAGGTCTTTGACCAGGGTGAGCCCGATTCCTGTGCCTGGCATTTCGCTTCTCTCACCCGACTGGAAAAAACGGTTGAAAATCTGATCCAGGTGTTCCGTGGCTATTCCCCTGCCTGAATCTTTTACTGAAATCTCAATAATACCCTTTTCAACATCTCCATCCAATAATTCCGGGGCAGGATCAAAGACCAGCGCCAGGTTCAGACTGATTTTTCCCCCTTTCGGCGTAAATTTGAACGCATTGGATAACAGGTTATTGATTATCTTTTCGAGTTTTTCCGGATCGAAGCGGCAATCAACCTTTCTGGCCAGAGAATTGAAAACATAATCAATCTCTTTTTCTTTGGCGAGGTGATTAAACTGATCTTTTATTTCCCGGATGAAAGAAACCAATTCACCATCCAACAACTCAATTTTTAAGTTGCCAGCCTCCAGTTTACGCATATCGAGAATCTGGTTAAACAACTGATTCAGGTGCCGGGCATTCCGGTGAATGATATCCAGTAACGGTTTTTGTTGTTCTGCAGGCAGAATGTTGTTTTTCAGCTTCTCTACCGGCCCAAGGATAAGGGACAGCGGTGTCCTGATTTCATGCGAGATATTGGTGAAGAAACTAAGCTTCAGCATGTCCAGTTCATGCAATTTTCTGGCTTTGACCCGTTCAAACAACAGGTCATTTTTCATTTTTTCCCGCGCTACCAAAAACCTGACAAGCAGGTAAAACAAGCCGGCAATAAGCAGTAAAAGGGCAAGTTTGAAAAGAATTGTTTTCCAGAAAGGAGGTAAAATCTTTATATTCAGCAGGATATCATTATTGGTCTCTTTGATTCCCGGAATGAAACTTTTAACCCGGAAGGTATAGGTGCCCGGATCAAGGTTGGTATAGGTGGCTGCACGGTTGACGGAGGGATAGGACCACTCTTCATCAAAGTTTTCCAGCATGTAGGTATAGAGGTTGTTGGCACTGTTGAAATAATCCAGGGCCGCAAATTCTATGGTAAGCGCATTTTTGGAAAAGGGCAGCGTAATCTCCTTTGTTTCCGAGATACTTTTTGAAAGAATGGATCTCCGGTCATTACCGACCTCTACCTTCCGGTTCACAATGCTTAATCCTGTGAAAACAACCGGAGGAACGTAATCATTTGTCCTGACATTCAGCGGATTGAAAATATTGAATCCGGAAATGCCGCCCAAAGCGAATTCACCATTTGGCAGGCGGTAAGCTGCTCCATAATTCAACTGACTGTTCTGCAATCCGTCTTTTTCCGTGTAATTCCGGAAAGAGAGCGACTCAGGGTCAAACCAGGATAATCCTTTGGTTGTCCCTATCCAGAGGTGACCAGTGCTGTCTTCCAATATACTGACTGTACGGTTATGGGCTAAACCCTCCTTTTCCCCGAAATACCGGATGGCACCCTTATCCGGATCATACAGTGCCAAACCTTTGGTCAGGGTGGCAATCCAGATGCGCCCTTTTCTGTCCTGAAGGAAGTCACGGGAATACTCCGGAAATTTCCGGAGTATGCCGGATGGATGGCTATACTGGTAAAGGGTATCTTTCCCGCCAATCCAAAGAATACCATTATTGTCTTCCCTGATCCAGTTCAGCATGGAATTGGGTGGAAATGCCCTGATGGAATGGAATTCATTGTTTCCGGAGTCGTATAAATCCAAACCACGGGTGGTAGCTGCCCAGATCCGGTTCTGCCTGTCACGGTAAACACTCCACACCCGGTCGTCAGACAATGATTTTGGATTTCCCGGGTCATTTCTGAAGGCGGTAAGTGTGCCGCTTTTCAGGTTCAGCTTGTTGATGCCTCCCCGGTAAGTGGCTATCCACAGATTACCCTTCCCATCATCCATGAAGTGTTTTATACAGTTGGATGTCAAAGAGTTCTTTACACCGGGCTGTGATACCAGGTACCGGAATTGCCGGCTTCCCGGATCGTAGATGTTCACTCCGCCTTCTTCTGTTCCAATCCACAGTTTTCCATCGGCATCAGACCAAAAAGCCCAGATTTCGTTGTTGTTCAGAAAGCGGTTATCGCCTGGCATCGCACTGAAATTGCTGAATGCCTGTTTACTGTGAACCAGGTAGTTAATACCTGTGCGTGTCCCAATCCAGGTATCGCCTCTTGCATCGTGAAAAATATCCAGCACGGAATTCCCGGATAAACTGTGCGCTTCCCGTTCATCGTGCGCATACGTGGAAATAAGCCCTGTTCCGTGTTGGTAAATGTATATGCCCCCCCTTGTTCCCAACCAGAGGTTCCCCTTTCTGTCGGGTGAAATGCTCCTGACTGTCAAACTCCGCCTGTTCTCCGGATCAGGAAGAATGTGGTCTTCGATCCGGTGTGATTTGTTGATCGTGAAAATTCCATAATCGTAGGTTCCCACCCAAATGCGACCATCTGCATCCAGCGTAAGTTCCCAGATTTCATTGTGATCGGGATCCCCTACCGGAAGATCAAATTTTACAGCTTCTTTTTTAAGGGTATCCAAAACATAAACTCCGGCATTGGTACCCATCCATAAATGGCCGGAAGTATCAAAAACAATAACCCTGATGAAGGCTTGTGCTGATCCTGAAACAGCCTCCGTCCCAAATCTGACCACTTCCCGGGATGAAAGATTATCAGGCAAAAGGAGTAGCCCGTCGTCGGTAGCTACCCACAAGCGTCCCGACGGGTCTTCCTCCACATCGTTTACCGACCGGGTGTGAAGCCGTGGATCATGGAAACGGGTTAATACATTGGAAAACAACTCTTTGCCCCTGTTAAACAGATTGAGTCCTCCGTTTTCTGTCCCGATCAGCAGTTGCCCTTCCTTTGTTTCAAAAATAACCCTGACCAGATTACCGTACAGGGAAGTGGAATCCTCGGGCGTGTATAGAAATTGTGTGAATTTGTAACCGTCGAAACGGTTCAGCCCCTGGCTGGTACCAAACCACAGGTAACCCCGAAGGTCCTGGTAGCAGCATTGGACAATGTTGTTGGATAGTCCGTTTTCCTGTGAAAAATGTTCAAAACTGATGGTATTGCCCTGAGCACTGGTCTTATGGGCGGAACCCGGAATCAGAATGAAAAGGATCAGGATGGAAATCAGGTACTTCACGGTATCTTTTCTTTCATTTACGGGGGAAAGTTACACTTTTTTCAGAAATCGCGGGAAGAGACATCTCAGTCGTTCTGAAGAAACTTCAGCACCTGCAAAATCCTTTGACAATCCCGGATGGATCTGACAGGGGATAATCCGGCCAGATTTTTCCTGATGTGGTTGATCATGGTGGTGTTCAGGGTGTCTGGGGCCGGACAGCTTCCCCGGAAATGATACATGATGGCGACAGCCGTACGGAGGTGTGCCGATTTTATCCTCAGGGCCATGGGCTGGTTCCTGGCAGGGTGAAGGTGCGCAGGGTTCCCTGAAGCATCACTCTCCCGAATTACCCATTTTGAGCTGTCACTAAGGTGAACTATTCTGTAACCTGATCTTCCCAGCCACACTTTCAGACTCTCTCTGTCATGTATCCCATGGTTTATAAGTTGACTGTCTATCTCTCCCATTATCTGACCGACATCCAAAATCCCGGTGTAAAGGTCAAACTGGTTTTCACCCAGTTCCAGCATCTCTTCCCTTACCAGGTTCCAATCCATGGTGAACCAGCATTCCATTCTGAAATGAAGAAAACCCAGTTGATGTTTCAGTGCATTCAGTTTGACCAATGTACCGGATTCAGACATGAATAGCTATTTGAACAGTAAAGTTAAGCCAACCGGCAACAAGTTGGAAGAAACTTCCGGAGATTACTATTTTGATGTTTACCTTTGAGGGTCTAAGTTTAAGGTTATGGTTATACAACGGTTTTTTATCGAAGACGGTAATCTGCTGGAAACGACACAATTTCAGCCCAATACCGGAATTGAGATTTATGAGGTGATCCGGGTAATCCGGGGTATTCCGCTTTTCACCGGCGATCATCTGAAAAGGTTTTATCATTCTGCCTGGCTTTGCCACCAGGAGATCCCTGTTGACGAAGATACCATCCGTTGTTGCCTGAAGACCTTGATCAGGTCGAATGGGGTAGAGGAGGGGAATATCCGTTTTTCCTGGTGTTTCCACCCTGCCGGCAAATTTCAGGCTTATTTTATTCCTCATTTTTACCCGGGCCCTGAAATGATGGAAAAGGGTGTGGAATGTGAACTGCTCAGTGCGGAAAGGCCTGACCCGAATGCCAAAGTCGTTCATGCCAATTTGCGTGATAAAGCCAACCAATTGATTTCAGAAAAGGGGGTTTATGAGGTTTTGTTGTTGAACACAAGGGGTGAATTCACGGAGGGGAGTCGGTCAAACCTCTTTTTCCTGAAGCAGGGTTGTGTGGTCACCTCTCCTACCGAAGAGGTGCTGCCGGGGATCACCCGGCAGAAAATCCTGCACTGGCTCAGTGTCTCTGGGAAACCGGTTGAATTCCGGAACCTTCCGTTGGAGGAACTTCCCGGGACGGAAGGGGCATTCCTGACCGGTACCTCTCCCAAAATACTGCCCATAAGCATGATCGGGGATGTTCGCTTCCCGGTGATTTCACCTGTCATCCGGGAAATCATGGAGGCTTACGACCGGATGATTGAAGCTGATATTCAGGAGAATATGGAAAGATACTCTGACTGACGGTGCAGACCAGAAAATTGCTATTGATTCAGAAATTGAGAAACCAGCTGATTCCTGGCTGCAATATGTGATTTAATTCCCTGCAGGGAATTCAGAAATACCGTCTGGTTGGGAATATGCGTGTATCCGGGCTGTTCCCCTTCCGCTCCGGTAACATATGGCCTGATCAGTTGGTGGGCATTTTCTGCCACAGGACCCAGTACAATTTCGTTAAACACTTTATTGCTGAATTCCCCGAGGTACTTTTTGTAGCTTTGAAAATAAAGCGAATCATCAACCAGGTATCTGATCAGCGGCCAGGATTGATTCACTTCGTTCATGGTGAGGGAAAGGCCGGTTTGCGGTCCGGGAGGCTGTCCTGGAGTTACTTCTTTGGCAATACCCGGGTTCCCGGTCAGGGCTTCATTGTTGTCCCAGGGAATCCAGTTGAGTCTGGTGACGGAATGGTTGTAGAGGTAATAGTTATGGGCCATGGCTCCGTAAGTATCCCAGTTCACCAGGGTGTTGTTGATGGCCAGCCACTTCAGGAAATGGCCGGCATTAAAGGTATTTTCGAGTTCTTTGCGCCAACGGGGAGGATCGGAAAACCTGAGGTTGCTGTTCAATGCCGATATAAAATTCCGGACATCTGAATAATCAGGTATGGAATCGTTGTTTTTCTTTTCAAAATCACCCTGAAAAAAGTTGGCCAGCCGGGAAGTTGGTTTATAGATATTCCCTTTCTTTTCACCGAATTGTTGCCTGATCATGTTATCTTCCGGAACCTCCACGCAGGTGTAAACACCGCAATATTTCATTCCAGTTCCGAAATTGATAAACACCCTGTAAAAGGCTGTCATGGGTGCTGCAATTCCACCCATCCGGAAGATATCGGCAGTCAGTTTCTCATGCAGAAGCGAAGGATCTTTGAAGCCCGGAGAAAAGGAGAGTTCTTCAAAACCATAAAAATGCTGATTTTTAATCGGTGGAAACTGATCTTCAAACCTGTCGAAATTGAGACGGAAGGGCAGTTTGTAGTTACCCTGGCTCCATATGGATCGCAGACTTGAATTGCCCTTCAGCCTGAAGCCGACGTTTTTCCATTCCTTATTTCCAAACCGGAAGGTGACTTGTTGATAATCAGGCTCTGCAGTGATCGTCCCAGGGCCGGATTGTCTTGATCCGAAATCACTGCCGGTTAAGCTGGTCATATTGCTCCGGATGGTTTTCCATTGGGCCTCAGTCATGGTGATCTCAATCCGGTTGACCTCATCCTGCGGAAAAACTACGCCATAGGAAGGATCAGCTTTCCCGTGGGAGATTTCTGTCCAATCCGGATTGTATTCCACTGCATCCTGTTCCTGCTTCTTTTCCAGGTATTCCACCTCCTGGGTCTGGCATGAAAAGAACAATGCTGCCATCAGCATCAGAAAATTCTTAACAGTGTATTCCGCTGGAGCCATATTGTTGAAAATTCCCCTTTTTTTGACCGCCGGCGTGGAGTCTCAGGCTACAACCTGTCTTCGAGGATTGCCCGTACTACCCGGAAGTCTATGTCCCCGTGTTCTCCCAACCTGGATTTTCTGACTTCAAAACGCTGACAGATCCTGTCGATGGTCTCGCTCCCGACTTCATAATCCGGAAGCCGGGTAGGTATGCCCAACGACTCAAAGAAGTCAACTGTCCGGGCGATAGCCTGGTCAATTCTCTCCGGAATAGTCCCTGAGGCAATGCCCCAGATGCGTTCGCCATACTGAAGGATTTTGGCTTCCTTTTGCGCTCTCATGCTCTTCATCACCCCCGGTAGTACAATGGCCAGGGTTCTTCCATGGTCAATGCCGTGGAAGGCAGTCAGTTCATGACCGATTCCGTGAGTGGCCCAATCCTGAGGGACACCTTGTCCGATCAGTCCGTTAAGGGCCATTGTCGCGCTCCACATAAAATTGGCAGCTGCCTCGTAATCATTCCGGAAGGCAAGGATTTTAGGGCCCTCCTCGATCAGGGTCAGCAGAATACCTTCAGCCAGTCTGTCCTGCAAAGGGGCGTTCACCGGAAAGGTGAGGTATTGTTCCATGACATGCACAAAGGCATCAGCCACCCCATTGGCCACCTGGCGGTCGGGAAGGGAAAAAATGCATTCCGGGTCAAGTACTGAGAAGCGGGGCATTACAACAGGAGAGGAGAAAGCCAGCTTTTCTGTGGTACTTTTTCTGGAAATCACGGAATTACCGTTCATTTCCGAGCCGGTAGCCGGCAAAGTCAAAACGGTGCCTATCGGAATCGCTTTGGCAATTGGTTGTGAATACTTGCCGGTCAGAATGTCCCAGGGGTCGCTGCCTTCAAACATCGCCGCAGCAGCAATGAACTTGGCGGCATCGAGCACCGAACCCCCGCCAACGGCAAGGATAAATCCCACTTTCTCCTGACGGACCACTTCTACTGCCTTCATGCAGGTTTCATAAGTCGGGTTGGCTTCAATCCCGCCGAATTCCAACATGGGAAAGCCCTCAAGCGCTGATTTTACCTGATCGTAAACCCCGTTTCTGAAAATACTTCCACCCCCGTAAAGAAGTAAAATCTTCTGATTCTGTGGAAGTTCCCCTCTGAGTTTGGCGATCTGGCCTTTGCCAAAAATAATTTTAACCGGATTTTTGTATTCGAAATTGTACATAGCTGCAATTTTTATCTGGTGTCAAAAATAGGAAAAGTTATCATATGTAATTTCCCTGATCAGTCCATCAAGGGCACATACAATTTATATTGTATTTTTGTTTTGAATAAACAGCAGTAATAAAATGTCAAAAAACAACAGGAAGATTGAAACACGCCCGACTGTGGAACAACAAATTCTGGATCTGACCAGGGATGAACTGCTCTTAGCCTTGAAAAACCGAAAGGGATACGAACAGGAGGCCGGGAAGATCATTGTCGCTGAGTCGTTGAGGCGGGGATTGATCAGTTCCGAAGAAGATTTATTGCGCCCGGAATTCAATGCCGTCGGGCCTAAGTTCTCATTTTTCCCGTATCCTGAATCGGAAGATACCCGGAACAGGATCATTAAAAGCCTGATGCGGACAATGATGATACCAGGCATTATACCTGTTTATTTCGGGATTCAGAAATTCGGAATTCCTAAAATAGCGGAAGGTTCGGCGCTGATTGGTGCAGGGGTAATCTGGATTGGCCTGGCACTGCTGGTTATGCTGAAAAATGAACGGCGAGCACTGTTACCCTTATTCTTTCTTCTTTTGTTATCAGCACTTTATGCCGGTCGGTTGTTGATGGCCTATGCCAGCCTGAAATGGACCGATATTTTTATTCCGGTGGTTTTATACATGTTTGCCATCTATGTTTTGATATATTCCTATGTTTTGTTGAGAGGGAAGAAATAAGCCGAAATTAATGGATTAGTCAAACCCCAGGTAACATGAGTTCAATGCGTGAATGACACATTTGCCATATCCACCTTGTTTCTGGCAGGATTTTTGAAAAGCAACGTTCATCGCGTTGAAACGGAGGTTCATCGTCGGAAAGCAGTTGTCTGCCGATTGTGATTAACCCGGAAGTCAAGTGAAAATTATTTTTGATACTATAAACAGCATTTAAAGCCGGAACAATGAAACAATATGCAAACTGGATAATCTTTTTCGTATTATCCTTACCTATGGTGACCAATGCCCAAGTCCCCGACGATAAAAACAAGCGGAATTATCCTGTGGGCAATTTCGATAAAATTAACCTGGAAGGTAACTACCGGGTATATCTCTACCATTCGGAAAAGCCTTTTTTGAAAGTGGAAGCTCCTTCCGACGATATGTACGATGCCTTTGAGGTAAAATCTGATAATGGCGCTCTTGAACTTTCGATCCGCAAGACCCGTTTTTACCTGAACCGCATTGACCTGTACATCGGGTCTCCAAGCCTGAAGGGGTTGGAAGTCAGCGGTGACATCAAACTGACCACCGACGGTTATCTCGATGTAAATGACCTTAACCTGCTGGTACAGGGCGGTGCCAATGTTGACATGAGCCTGAAAGCGAAAAATATCGGGGTCAGGTGTGAAGGAGCTGTCGTGCTCGAATTAAGAGGGATTACAGATAACCTTTCGGTAAAAATTTCAGGCGCCGGGCATGTAAATACGCGGGAACTTACAGCCAAAGAGGTGACCATCCGGGTGGAAGGTGTCGGTTTCGGGAGTGTCTATGCAACCAACCTGCTGGATGTCAGAATTGAAGGTGTCGGAAAAGTCACTTATAAGGGTGATCCCGAGATCAAGAGGATCATCCAGGGGCTCGGGAAAGTGGAACAATACTAATATCCTTTTGGGTTCCGGGCTTCGCGTTCCGATGTTCCGGCGTTCCACGTGTTAGTGTTATGAACCTTCGGGAAATGTAACCTCAACCGTTTCTTCCCTGTTTTATTTTGTTCGCATTCCTCCCGAACCGGGGAAGTTACCGGATGAGGAACTTGTTGTTGTTCTGGCAACTCTAAAGTAAGTAATGTCTACTGTCCAGCGATAGGGTTTTTCAGGCAGGGCATCTTTTACTCTTGGAGAATCGGGTGTTTGTAAATATATCCTGACGAACATGAATATTTTAGAGACAACAGGTTTACCATCTTTTTTTGCAGGAATCCATAGTTTATTATACTTTTTCAATACTTCAATTACCTGTTCATCCAGGTTTTTGTCAGCACTTTGTTCAATGGTATACTTTGTAATTTCCCCTTCTGTTCCGATTTCAATGGAAAACGCCGAGGCACACGATCGACCAATTTGCAGGATATTCACAGGAACCTTCACGGAACTGGCCAATGCCATCCTTATTTCATTGTCATATCCGATAAATACCGGAGGAGAATCCACTTTATCATGAATGAATTCTCCATTCGCTAATATGTAAAAGGAATCGACCTTTTCAATTTTCTCAGATTCGAACAGCAACTTATTGGAATCATAATCAAATTTCAGGTACAACTGATTTTCTTTTGAATAATAAGACCAGATGCCAATGGGAGCATCATTCCTGAATTGGCCTGATTTAAGGGTGTCGTTGTTTGTGTTATTCAGCAACACATAGGGGCCGTTTTTCATTTTATCGGTTTTGCTGATGAAATAAATTTCCTGTTCAATGGCCCCTGTTTTCTTTTTCCGGACCAGTTCCTGGCCATTCAAAACTAATGAAAAGGAAAACATCAGGAGTAAAAACATCTTATGCATAGTTCGGTTTGATTTATGGTTTAACAAATATAAAAAGATTCATTGTTAAATAAAAAGGTTCTGATCTATTTTAAATAGATCAGAACCTTTTTATCGAAACTCCTGTACCTGAAACATGTCCTCCAACAGGAATCTGAAATTATTCCCCCAGCGTCGCAACCATGACTGCTTTAATGGTATGAAGCCGGTTTTCGGCCTGGTCCCATACAACAGAGGCCGTGCTTTCAAAAACATCTTCGGTGACTTCCATCGCTTCCAGTCCGAATTTCTGAAAAATTGCTTCACCGGTTTTGGTTTCCCGGTTGTGATAGGCCGGCAGGCAGTGCAGAAACTTACAACCGGGGTTGCCGGTCAGTTCCATTACTTTTTTGTTTATCTGATAGGGGAGCAGCAACTTGATCCGTTCCGCCCAGACAGTTTCAGGTTCGCCCATGGAAACCCATACATCGGTATAGAGGAAATCGCAACCTTTGACCGCTTCCGCGACGTTATTGGTCACCAGGATTTTTGCCCCGGTGGTTCCGGCAATCTCACGGCACTTTTGTTGCAATTCCAGGGCCGGCTGACAAGCCAACGGGGCTGCTGCGCGGAAATCCATCCCCATCTTCGCTGCTCCGACCATCAGGGAGTTACCCATGTTGTTGCGGGCGTCGCCCAGGTAGCAGAAACTGATTTGCGACAGGGGTTTGGCAGAGTGTTCTTCCATGGTGAGTAAATCGGCAAGGATCTGAGTCGGGTGAAATTCATCGGTCAGCCCGTTCCACACCGGAACACCGGCGTAAGCTGCCAATTCCTCGACAATAGCCTGTCCAAAACCGCGATATTCTATACCATCGTACATTCTGCCCAGTACCCTGGCCGTATCTTTCATGGATTCTTTTTGCCCGATCTGTGAACCGGTAGGCCCGAGGTAAGTCACCCTTGCTCCCTGATCAAAGGCGGCCACTTCAAAAGCACAACGTGTCCGGGTGGATGTTTTCTCAAAAATCAGGGCAATGTTTTTGCCTTTCAGCTTTTCAATTTCCGTACCTGTTTTTTTTGCTTTTTTCAGATCGGCTGATAAATCCAGCAAATAGCGGATCTCTTCCGGAGAAAAATCAAGGAGTTTGAGGAAGTTGCGGTTTTTTAATGTTGTCAATGTTGTCATGTTGTGAATGTTGTCATGGTTATCTTTTCTTGATGTCATTCCGGATTGGCGGACACAGGGTTCAAAAATAGCGATCAATCATAATGCATGGTTATCTTTGAACCATAACTTTTATCCTCGAGTTTTTTGGATTCCGTGATGATGGCTTTTTGAC
>DAIDJX010000049.1 GCA_027451165.1 Prolixibacteraceae bacterium
AGAATCCCCAAAGAAAATACCTCATTGTCGTCAATGGAGATTGCAATAAATCCATCATTGTCCAACAATTTATGGAGAAGCTTCAGCCTTGGATACATCATACACAGCCACTTATCGTGGCGGCTCAGGTCATCGCCCTCTTTGCCCACCACATCGCCCAGCCATTTCCGGATCCTGGGATCATTGACGTTGTCGTTGTACACCCAGTTCTCGTTGCCGGTGTTGTAAGGCGGATCGATGTAGATGCACTTGATTTTGCCTTCATATTCCGGAAGCAGGCTTTTCAGCGCCAGCAGGTTGTCGCCGTGAATGATCTTATTTCCCGACCCGGCGGGCAGAGCGCTCTCTCCTTCTTCCGCTGAGAAACCGTAGCGGCGCTCCAGGGTATGGAAGGGCACATCCCGGTGGTGGTTGATGACTTTCTCTTTTCCGATCCAGGTAAGGGTGGGCATATGAACCTTTTTACTTTTTTGGAATGTTTACTTTAACGTTACCTCACAGCACGTTAACACAGCCTCATCTGACGATCCTCCGCAGAGAATTTCGTATTTTCCCGGTTTTACCGCCATTGTCTTAGTATCCGGATCCCAAAATTCAAAACTCTTCTGGCTAAGCTCAAATTGAACCTTAGCTGTTTTACCGGCTTTCAACGGAATTCTCCGGTAAGCCCTCAGCGATTTGACCGGTCCTGCAGGGTCCTGCGGATTGCGGATGTACAGCTGAACCACTTCTTCTCCCGGCCGTTTGCCTGTATTTTTAACTTTTACAGTCAGAATAACCGGTTTTCCAACAGGTGCAACGGCCGGACAGGCAGGTTTCCCATAACTGAAGCTGGTATAACTCAGTCCATAGCCAAACGGATAAAGGGGTTTATCCCTGAAATAGCGGTAAGTCCTGCCTTTATTCATGTTGTAATCCTCGAAATCCGGGATTTGGTCAGCTGATGCATAAAAAGTTACGGGTAACCGGCCTGCCGGATTGTAATCGCCAAACAGCACTTCAGCAACTGCTGTTCCCCCTTCCTGCCCGGCATACCAGGCATCCAGGATGGCATCCAGGTTTTCATTCTCCCAGGTGACCGCCATGGCGCTGCCGGCACACAGCACAAAAACCACCGGTTTGCCGGTAGCCTTGAGTGCTTTGAGGAGCTTGCGCTGTACTTCCGGCATCTCGATGTTGGTGCGGTCGCCTCCTCGGAAACCGGGGAAGTCTACCCGCATCTCTTCGCCCTCCAGCCGGGGAGAAATGCCGCCGGCAAAAATGATGACATCGGCATCAGAGACTTTTGCTGCAACTTTCTGGTAATCCGTATCTTCCACTCTCCCGAGGTCAAAACTAAGCGACCCATTGTTGTTGTTTCCCTTATAGTATTCAATCTCAATGGCATAGGATTTCCCCTCTTCTGCCTGTAAAAGATATTCTTTTCTGGTTGGAAAGTGGTCGCCCCAGTCGGCTGCTGCCTCTTTGCCGTCAATTTTAAGGCGGTAGCCATCTGTACCTCCAATCCTGAAAACTACCTCACCGCTTTTTGATGGTTTAAAAACGGCACTATATTTTGCAGAGAAGTTATTCAGGGCTACTCCGGGTGCAAAAACTGTATTTCCGCCAGTATTGAAATTGAAGGGGGAACTGATCTGTGCAGCTGCAGCTATTGCGCCTGAAAAGTCTTTACTGTTAAAATAGGTAGCTGAAAATCCTGTCTTACCATTGAAACTGCATTCATTGAAACAGGAGTTAAAAGCTCTTTCTGCGACGTAATCGCAACCTTTTTCATAAACCACGGAACCTTCCGGAAGCTTTTTCTGAATACCTTCCAGAATGGTGACCGTACGCAAGGGAAATCCGTTGTAATTGGCCCAAAGCATGGTGGAATCTGCGGCGTTGGGGCCAACTACTGCTACTTTTTTAAGCTTCCTGGAAAGGGGAAGGGTTTGGTTGCTGTTTTTCAGCAAAACCATGCTTTTTCGTGCCATGTCGAGCGCTTTGTTCTTGTGCAGGTCGCAGCCCACCACCGACATGGGGATGGAGGCCCAGGAAACCAGGGTATCCGGGTCAAACATCCCCAGTTCGAAACGGGCTTTCAGCAAACGTTTAACTGCATTGTCAATGGCAGCTTCATCTATTTTCTTTTCCTCCAGTGCTTTTTTCAAAGCGCGGAAATTGTTTCCACATTCCACATCGGTTCCGGAAAGCACTGCTGTTGCAGCCGCCGAGGCCTGGTCAGGTTCCGTTTCATGGCGTCCTTTCACCCAGAAATCGGAAATGGCACCGCAGTCAGAGACCACAATGCCGTCATAGCCCCATTTTTCCCTTAAAATGCGCTGGAGCAACTGGTCACTTCCGCAACAGGGTTCCCCTTCGAACCGGTTATAGGCACACATCACCTCTTTAACGCCGGCTTCCTTCACCAAAGCCTCGAATGCCGGGAGGTAGGTCTCCCACAGGTCCCGGTCGGAGATATTCTTGGCATCGTAGCTGTGGCGGTTCCATTCAGGGCCGCTGTGTACGGCATAATGCTTGGCGCAGGCATGAGCTTTATCGTATTTTGCCGCAGGATCACCCTGGAGTCCTTTCACGACAGCCACACCCATCCGCGAAGTCAGGAACGGATCTTCGCCGTAGGTTTCCATCCCGCGTCCCCAGCGCGGATCCCTGAAAATGTTGATGTTGGGTGTCCAGAAGGTCAGTCCGGTATATCTCCGGAAATCACCTTTTTTTACGGCATCATGGTGTTTTGCCCTGGCTTCGTCCGATACCATGGTGAACATTTCATAAACGGCCTGGTCATCAAAAGTGGCAGCAAGCCCGATCGCCTGCGGGAATACCGTGGCCTTTCCGGCCCGGGCTACGCCATGCAGGGCTTCATTCCACCATTCATACTTCGGGATGCCCAGGCGCTCAATGGCCGGTGAATCGTTCATCATCAGGGAGATTTTTTCATCGGCAGTCAGTTGCAACAGGAGATCCTGTGCCCGGGCTTCCGGGGTCAGCGACGGATTCTTCCATGTTAATAGTTGTCCTTGTGCCGGGAGAATTACGATAAAAAGCAGAAATATCCATCCTGTCAGTTTCCGGTGAAAATTAAGTTTCCGCATAGTGATAAGTTAAATGTCCTTATAAAATCTATTTAAAAATATCGAATAATTTTAAAAAGCAAAATGAAAGTTGTGAGTAATACTTTTCCCTTGTTTGAAAAATGATTTTGGAATCTCTATTCCGGATGCAGACACCAGACTGCATACAACGGTACTGAAAATATTTTGTTTTCGAACCCAAAATTCTTTCCCGATATCCGGATGCCGTAGGGACTTTGATACCGGTTCATGAAAAGGTTAAATGAGGCAGACCGGGTTCTTTTTCCTTTTTTTACCTCTACAGGAATTACCTCCCCCGATATCTGAACCACAAAATCCAGTTCTGCAGTATTTTCATTTTTCCAGTAGTACAGAGGAAATCCATTGTTTACCAAGGTCTGTGCAACATAATTTTCGCAGATCATTCCCATAAACATGTTGTCCTCTTCGAGAGGTGAAAGGATTGTTTGTGTAGCCATACCTGACTTCATGGTAAGCATTCCGGCATCATTCATATAAAGTTTAAAATCGCTGAGATCGACATAGGCATTAACAGGCATAAATCCATGTCCCGTCTTTTGACATTTCAGTACAATTCCCGCATAAACCAGCCATTCAATGGATTCACCGAAAATAGTGGCAGTTCCTCCTTTGAGAACAGTCTTATACTGAAACTTGACATTTTCTTTTGCCAACTGAGCAGGGATGGAATTGTAACAAGCCCTGATTTTGACTGCAGTAGCGGGACTGGCATATTTTGCCATATCAGACACATATTCATTCTGAATACGACCCTGAACATCTTTCACTGTCAGAAAACTTCCATTTCCCAAAAAATCCATTACTGCAGCTGGCATCCCTCCGATAATCAGGTACTTTTTAAACAACTCTGTAGCTTCTTCATGATAAGCTTTTGGTAATGGCTCCTTTTTGCTGAAATGCCGGGAGATTTCCTGAATGAGTTTGTTGCGGTCCATGGCCCATGAAAATTCTTCAAAATCCATAGGGAACATGGTCAATTCATCAACTTTCCCGACCGGAAAGGAAAACTTTTCCCGGTTCAATGCCACACCCAGCAAACTTCCCGCGGTGGCAACATAAAATTCAGGCGCTTCCTCACAAAATGCTTTTAAGGATAATAATGCCCGTGGACAGGATTGAATTTCATCAAAGATGATCAATGTTTCTCCGGGTATGATACGAATATCGGTTACCGTTTCCAGAAAGCGGACAACCTCTGCAGGCCGGATATCCCCGTCAAAATAAGCATTGATTCTGCTGTTTGTCTCCAGATTGATATATACGTTCCTTTTGAAATGTAGAGATGCAAATTCTTTCAGGATATAAGTCTTACCTACCTGTCTGGCCCCATTTAAAATCAGTGGCATCCTGCCAGGTTTATTTTTCCATTGGATTAAGCGGTCTGTAATTTTCCGTTTCACATTTCCATGATTTGAATTCAAAATTATTAATTGCTATGAATAAATCAAAATATTCTGACTATTTAATAGTAATTAATGCAGAAACGAATTTACAGGAATGAACTCAATAAGTGAATTTCAAAGTAACAGAGTTTATTCTTATTTTTGGAAAAATCCGTATGGATATGTATTGGCGGTTAAAAAACCTATTACTTATGAAACTAAAGAAGATATTTCTCTTACCTGTTTTGTCCGTTTTTGTAATTCAGGTTGCATTAGCTCAGAATTTTGAAGTTAATTCTCCCGACGGGAACATCAAACTTCAAATTGCAAACAGAGAGCAACTTATGTGGGCAGCTACGTTCCAAAACCGGGTTGTCATTAATCCTTCTGCAATGGGATTTGAATTCAGGAATGAGCCTGCCATGAACGGAAATTTTGAAGTGGTGGACCAGAAAATCCGCTCAGTGAATGAAACATGGAAACCTGTTGTCAAATCTAAACACGCTGTGATATCTGATCAGTTTAATGAACTTCACCTGTTCCTAAAGGAAAAATCTGATTTGAAGAGGAATATGGAGCTCTTTGTGCGGGCCTATAACGACGGCATAGCGTTCAGGTATTCCCTGTTCAGGGCAGCGAAAGTGGGTGACCGTCAGATCACCAAAGAGCTGACCACTTTCACCATCCCCGGGGATCCAAAAGCCTGGGTGGTGGAATACGGCGGCTATGCTTCTTCCAACGAAGCGGAGTTTATGGAACGACCCCTGAATTATGTCACCGAAAAAACCATTGCCGGGATGCCCTTCCTGATGGAGTACGGAAATAACTGTTGGGTTGCCATCACAGAAGCCAAAATCGATCATTACCCGGCATTTTACCTGGGAACCAATGGTCAACCCGGGCGACTGACCACCAAACTGGTCCCGCTTCCCGGTGAACCCGAGGATGGGGTGAAAGCCCGCTTTGCAGATGAAGTCAGCACACCCTGGCGGGTGGTGATGATCGGTGACTCCCCGGGCGACCTGATTGAGTCTGAAATTATCCAGAATCTGAACGATCCCTGTGCCATCACCGATCCTTCCTGGATTAAACCCGGCCTCTGCGCCTGGGACCACTGGTGGAGCGGAGAGGTGAAAATGGAAATGCCGGTCATTAAACAGTATATCGATCTGGCGTCGGAGATGGGCTGGCCCTACATGCTGGTTGACTGGCAATGGTACGGGAAATTCAATTCACCGGAAGCGGACATTACCCGCTGGGCACCTCAAATCAGCATGACGGAAATCATCTCCTATGCTGCCTCCAAAAATGTAAAAATCATTGTTTGGCTCTATTCGTCAGATGTCAACCGGAACGGGGCTTACAAAAAAGCCTTCCCGCTTTATCATCAATGGGGAGTGGCCGGCATCAAGATCGATTTCATGGACCGCGACGACCAGTACATGGTGGACTGGTACCACGATATCATCCGCTGTGCTGCTGAGAACCAATTGCTGGTCGATTTTCACGGGGCTTACAAACCCGACGGGATCATCCGGACCTGGCCCAATATGATCACCCGGGAAGGGGTCATGGGGAATGAATATTACAAGTTTTCCAACAAGATGAGCCCGGAGCACAATGTAAAACTGGCGTTTACCCGCATGTTGGCCGGACAGATGGACTATACTCCGGGCGGTTTCCTGAATGTTACCCGGGAAAACTGGAAGCAGCAGGTTCCGGCATTGGTCTGGAATACCCGTGCTGCCGAACTGGCCAAGTTTGTGGTGTATGAAAGCCCCCTCACCGTCGTTTGTGACCATCCCGACCATATCCTGAATCAGCCTGGCGCCGATTTTCTGAAGATTGTTCCCACGGTCTGGGACGACATCCGGTTCCTGGGCGGTTATCCGGGCGATTATGTGGCGCTGGCTAAGAGAAGTGGTGATACCTGGTTCATTGGTGTCATGAATAACCAGGTGGGAAAACAGGTGATGATCCCGACCGGTTTTCTTCCGGAAGGGGAATATGATCTTGAATCCTGGAGCGATACCAAAAAGTCGGATACCCTTCCTGCTGATGTTCTGAAGAAGTTCTCCAAAATCAAAGCCGGCGAGCCGCTAAAGATTACGCTGGCTAAAAACGGCGGTTATACCGGTGTGATCCGGAAAAGGTACAATCCGTGAGTCTCTTAAGTAACTCATTTCGGAACGGCAGTTTTTCAAACAACCGCGGAGGGTATATGGGGGTACGTTCTTCTATACATATTGCACCGCTCTGCGGTTCCTTTAACTTGCTGTGTAATAAATTTTGAGAGCTTGCCCCATGTTTTTGAACGTGCTCCCCCTCTCTTTGCGAAGAGAGGGGGCAGGGGTGAGTTGCATTCATGTATCATCCTGATGATTTATTCAGGACTGAATGCTCAATTTTAATGGACTTACCGGAAGCCGAAGAGGATCCTTCCGGTCATATCCGGCTGGTTAGGGTTGGGCGCATACATATTCTTTCCTCCCTGGGGGCCCATGATCTCGGGAATTTGGAATTTAGTCCCGATCGGTGTGATGCCATGCAGGAAGGAAATGTTCCCTTTTGGAAATTGCGGACTGGTATTTTCATTCCGGGCTCCTTTCGGGGATTCCGGGGTAAAGAGATGCAGGTAAATATCTTCTGTTCCGCACAAAATGGTAAAAGGCATTCCTTCAGCCAGGATCCTCACCCCGTAGAAATTGGAATAATAGCCTTTGAACTCGGGATATTCCCATGATTCACCGGTTACCGTGTTGTTGTATTTCTTGTCCCAAACATCAAATGTTCCGCCTTTCAGCCGGTTTTTCCAAACCCTGTAGGGGCCGTTGGCCAACAATTGGGCAGATTGAACCAGTTTCTCCGGAAAGGAAAAGGTAATACCCATCAGTGGCCACGATCCTGATTGACGGTATGCATAGGTCATTTCCAGCCAGCCATCAGGGAACATGGTATATTGCACCTCAAACCGGTGTCTGCCGGTGCAGACTACATTCACCACCTGAAGATTATCCTTTTGGGTGGCCGTAACTTCTTTGATGGTGTAAGCTCCGTCGATCAACACCGGACCATTTCCGAAGGGGATCACTTTCCCCTTGCTCTTCACTTCGGTGATCTGCCCGCTTTTACTGTCAATCTTCACTTCCACACCATTCGCCGCAAGCAGGAAATTTTCAGGCCGGGAAACTTTTTCCTGGTTTTCCGTCCCATTTCCCGTGCCAACCACTTTCAACCGGTTGCTGAGTGAAGTCGAAGCACCGCCCTCCGCAGGATGTCCGGAAAATCTATAGGCAACCTGTTCCGGCGATGAAATATTCCACGACCAGGTAAAAATTTCTTTCTGATGGGGATCTGTCGCCGTGATGTACAATACGTCATATTCAGACCATTTTTCCGGAAGGGGCAGGGTCAGGGTGCCGGCCATTCCCGGAGCAATATCGGGTGAGGGAATGTCCCCTGTCAGGGTACCGCTTTTGTCAAAACTCTGCAATCGCTTCAGCATCCAGGTAAATCTGCACTGGCTGAGGCGGGTATAGAAATACCTGTTTTCTATCCGGAATTGGCCGTTAAAAGCCGGGGTAATGAATTTTTTCTCAAAAAAGACAGGTGACCATATCTCTTTGACGGTATAAAAGCTTCCTTCCTTTTCCCGGTAAGGACCTACAATGCCGTCGGCACCCAAATTTCCCCCGGTATCCAGGATACCCCCTTTGTCGGTTCGTACCACTGCCTGGTCGCTGAAATCCCAAAGGAATCCCCCTGCCGACAATGGATTGGACAGCATCAGGTTCCAGAAATCGTCGAGAGTGGCGCCATGCCCGCCATCGTACAAACCGTGACTGAATTCCGTCGGAAAGAAAACCTCACGGCCGTTGAAGTAGGTTCCTGTGCCGTATCCGTAAGCCGTATAGTGTTGGGTGTCGGTGCCGCCATATTTCATCCAGGGATGCATGACCGGACGTTTCTGCGGGTCATATTTCGCAAATTCAGGAACCAGTTCAAAATTGAAGCCACCTTCGTTGCCGTTGTTCCAGCCGACCACACAGGGGTGGTTTACATCCCTGGTAACCAATTCTTTGACCAGTTTAGTCCCCACTTCCGTGTCGTAAGGCGGATATTGCCAGGCGGTCAGCTCATCCAGCACAAATAAGCCAAGGGAGTCGCAGATATCCAGAAAATGGGAATCGGGAGGGTAGTGCGACATTCTGACGGCATTCATATTCATCTCTTTCATGAGCAGCACATCCTGAATGCTGATTTTTTTGGAGGTTGTGCGACCGGAGGAAGGCCAGAAACTGTGCCGGTTGATTCCTTTAAACATGATTTTACGGCCATTAATGTAATAGCCATCCCTGGCTTTCATCTCCACGGTCCGGAACCCGATCTTTTCGGTAATCCGGTGCAGGATTTCATCCCCGTTTTTCAGGGAGACCTCCATGATATAAAGATTCGGGAATTCGGGAGACCACAATTCCGGGTTGTTGACTGATCCTGTAATCCGGAGCTGGGTTTGTCCATTGGCTTTACCGGTGAAGGTATTCCCTGCCTTTTTCCCTTGCAGATCAGTAATTTGAACCGTAACTTCCCTTTCTGAAGGAATATTTCCGGGGAAAACGTCTGCGGTAAATGTGCCGTCAGCGTGGGCATCAACGGCTACCCTTTCAATGTATTCTTTTGGAGTGGCTTCGAGCCAGACCGGCCTGAAAATGCCTCCGAAGACCCAGAAATCGGCTGTCCGTTCTGCCTCGTTTACGCTTGCATTGGCCGACATTTTACTGACTGTTACTTCCAACAGGTTTTTCCGTCCGGTTTTGATCAGGGGAGTGATGTCATACCGGAAGCGGTAAAAAGCGCCCTGGTGCAACGGCCCGGCTGATTTGCCGTTGATTTTGACCTCTGTATCAGTCATGGAACCGTCGAAAACGATACTTATGTTTTTGCCTTTCCACCCTGCCGGAACATCAAAATTCAGCCGGTACAAACCTTGCTCGTCGGCTTTGTCTTTATCATGCCCGTAGTTATAGGCACCAAATCCCTCCAGTTCCCAACAGGAGGGAACTTTTATTTTTGTCCACTTGCCACTGTTCCGGCCCTTTGTACACTGAAAATCCCATAGTACACCATCTTCGTTACCGGTTCCGGAGAGATAGCGGATTTCAGTTTGTTGGGCGGGGCTAATCAGGTGCAGTGCGACGAAGCATAAAAGCAGCAGATAGGTTATTGGTCTTCTTTTCATTTTTATTTTTTATTGTTTATTCCTTAATCAATGTTTTCTCTTTCTTTTCTCAGCTTCAGTTTTTCAATCGGCGGTGCAGGGATTTGATGAGCTCTTTCCTCCGGTTGATCCTGATAGCCATCAGGACGGAGGTTATTTATGGGTTACCCTTACAGGGTATAGAATATATCAAAATGAAACGGTGTCGGAAACGTCGATGCCGCAACTCTTCCCCGTTTTCCGGATGTATCCGGCGGCCTGTTTGTAATCCTCCGCTGTATTCAGATGTTCTATCATCAGGGGGATTTCCGGGATTTTGGCAATTTCCTTCAGCAGAACCGGGTAATCGAGAATGCCGTTTCCCGGAATGACTTCGTCAAACTGCACCTGGGGTGCAGTTACCCTGATCAGGATGTCCTTGGCATGGACACTCCGGATATGAGGCCCCAACTTTTTGAATGCATCCCGGATCAGATCACCGGTATTGTAATAAATAGACGGACTGAGTACCATATTGACCGGGTCGAGGTGTACTGCAAACTGTTTGCGGCCGATCGCTTTCATCAGGTCAAGGCAGGATTGGGTGGAATCGGGATACATCCAGGGCATCATTTCCAGGGTGAAAAAGGTGCGCGACGGTTTTACCGTATCGATGATTTTCCGGGTGGTCTCCACGATCAGGTCGAATGTTTCCCGCGTCAGGTTAAGCGGGTCGGGGCCATCCCATTCCGCAGGATTCCGGGAGCCACTGATGTTTACCGCACAGCGGGCATTAATCTCCTCCGCAAGGGCAAGGGCATCGGTACACTTTTTAAAGGCTTTTCCGGCCTCCTCGGAATTGGCGCTGAGCGGATTGCTCCAGGCACCTACTTCCGCAATGGTGATGTTGTTTTTTTCAGCTGCTTCCCTGTAGGCTCTGATCACTTCAGCGCCAGCTCCAGGTTCCACCGGGCAATAGGCTGCTTTGTAGCCGGCTTTCCGCAGCAGTTGGATCCATTCTTCCGGGGAATTGTATTTCCCGTAGACCGGCCCGCCCAGCCTGACTACTTCTGATGCACGGTTAAAAGCAAGTAAATTGTTTGGTATGAGTAGTGTTCCGCTTACACCCAAAGCCGATACAGCAAGGAAAGATCTTCGTTTCATGGTTTTATAATAAGGGTTGAAATTTAGTGAAAAGTTTTAATTCACTCCTCTGTTTCCCTTTTGGAAAATTGAGTTGGTTTGTTCAGGATGAATTGCCAACCCCTGCCTTCAGGCTGGGGGCGAAGCAATCGGGCATCCCGTTTATACGGCCTAAAGGCCGCTGAACTGCAGGATATCCTTTCATAATCAGGGCTGAAGCCCTTTGTGGGATGGACTATGTGGACCAAACCCCCACCCTGAAGGGTGGGGTTGGCAGTTTGTCAGGATGGAGACTCCAGGCAGCAAGTCAGGATGGAGTGTCTGAAGAACACACCAACTTTATATTTTAAAGGATCATAAATTGTATTTTTATCCCATAATATGGAAATATGGAAAAGTTATTGATCCCTTATGCTGAGATGAAAGAAACCCTCTCGAGGATTCTTCTCCGGTATGGATTTACGCCTGAAAAAGCAGAAAAGTGTGCTGCTGTTTTTGCGGAAAGCAGTCTGGATGGGGTTTATTCTCACGGCGCCAACCGTTTTCCCCGTTTTATCCGGTATATTCAAAAAGGATATGTATTGCCGGATGCGGAACCTTCCCTCATCCACCGTTTTGGAATGATGGAACAGTGGAACGGCCACCTGGGGCCTGGACCACTTAATGCATTTAATGCCGCTGATCGTGCCATGGAATTGGCCGGGGAATACGGAATGGGTTTGGTGGCCCTGGCCAATACCAACCATTGGATGCGGGGAGGAACCTACGGTTGGTATGCTGCCCGGAAAGGATTCTTCTTTCTCGGCTGGACCAATACCACCCCAAATATGCCCGCCTGGGGAGGAAAAGATCCGCGGCTGGGCAACAATCCTTTTGTCATGGCAGTCCCTTATGGCGATAGTGCCCTTGTGCTTGATATGGCCTTATCGCAGTATTCCTTCGGAAAGATGGAAGACAAGCAGCTTTCCGGGGAGAAATTGCCCACACCCGGCGGATACGACCGGGAAGGAAACCTGACCGATGATCCGGGCAAGATCCTGGAATCCTGGCGCTCACTGCCGGTGGGCTACTGGAAGGGAGCCGCTTTCTCCTTCATGCTCGATGTTTTTGCGGCTTTGCTGTCCGGTGGATTGTCCACGGCAGCGATCGGAAAGATGGCCGATGAAATCGGGGTTTCCCAGGTGTTTATCGCCATAGACCCGTCAAAACTTTCCAGTTTTCCGTCAATGAAACAAAACACAGATGCCATTGTGGAAGATTTGAAAAAGTCGGTTCCGGTGGAAGAAGGGGTTTCGGTGCGGTATCCGGGGGAAAGAGCAATAAAAACCAGGGAAGAAAACCTCAGGAACGGCATTCCGGTCAATAAAGCGGTATGGGAAGAAATTCTGAGTTTATGATAAAAAGGTTCCGATCTCTCGAAAAAAGATCGGAACCTTACCTTGCGTCTTTGCGTGAAAAAATCAGAATTTTAATTCAAGGGCATATCTCACAGGAACCGGCTTCCCTCGTTGTTTTCCGGGTTTCCATTGTTTCAATCCGGAAACGATTTTCACAGCTGCTTTAGCAACATCATCATTATCCTGTGATTTCACCAAAACATCTGCAACATTGCCTTCTTCATTGACCACAAACTCCACCAGGGCTTTTCCTTTAATACCATTGGCCTGTGCCGTTTTTGCCGTCATTTCCTGGATGTAGAATTGCAGAGCTTTTTCTCCTCCGGGATATTCCGGTAATTCTTCCACCACAATGAACATTTCCTCTAAGTTAGACTCTGGAGTGTTTTTCTGTACTTTATCTCCGGAGGAAGGCGGCGGTGGTGGCGGAGGAGGAGGTGGTGGTGGCACGCCGATATTGCCGGTGGATTCTGCCCCTTTCTGCACCTTTTTAGCATCGGATGGAGGAGGTGGTGGTGGCGGAGGAGGAACAGAAGCGGTTGTCTGCCTGCCAATGGGGATAACAGCTTCGACCATCTGGCAGGTTTTCAGGGTGACATCGTGGTCGACCGGTTCGATCTTCTGGACTTTGGTGACATAACCCACAAACGAATACACGAGGCTGGCCGGCTTATTGGCAGTAATCCGCAATTCAAAGGTTCCGTCTGCACCAGACATGGTACCGGTGGTGGTACCCATCAGGATGACAGATGTGCCGTGAAGTGGTGTACCGTCAGGTTTTAAGATCTTTCCCGATACTTTGATTTCTGAAGCAGCAGGAACTGAAGGACTCATGGTTCCGCTGTTCCCGGGATCAGTGCGACTTTTAAGGTCAGGTTCAGCGAAGGCCCACAGCAACAGGGCCAGTACGGGGAGCGCAAAGGCAAGCCTGAACGCCCTTCTTTTTTGTTTTTGTTTAATTGTCATCATGGTAAATCGGGTTGTGTTGAAGGCGAAGCTCATGTGACTGGTTATCCCTGCCACCGGAACGCCCATCAACTGGTTAATAAGAAGCGCCTGATACCGGCCTACCGGGTGCCCCTGCGCAAGGACCCCCGCATCGGCCAGAAATTCATGGTTCTGCCTGATCGCGCGCTCATACAACCAGACAAAAGGATTGAACCAGAAGAACACGCTCCACAATTCGGCGATCACAAGATCAAACCAGTGCTGTTCACGAATGTGCACTTTTTCATGAGCCAGGATACCGGGAAGATCTTCCTGCAGGTGGATGCCGGGATTATAGAATACCAGATGGAAAAACGAAAACGGCAGGTCATACCGGTTGTTTTTCACCAGGGTAAGGTTCTCATTTCTTATGACTTCAGAATCTTTGATGGTTCTGGTAATACTGATGGTTTGGAGAATAAGCCGCAGCAATACAAAGAATGCGCCGGCAAGGTAAAGGGTGGTTAAGAAGTAAAATAGCTTTTCGTGGGACACCTGGGACGATAGGGACATTTGGGAGGAGGCCAGACCAAGGAGGGAAAGGTTTTCATTGGCCAGACCGGAAGTAGCCCGCCAAACCGTGTAAGTAACGGGGAATAGCGGCAATAAAACTGAAAGGAACAAGGCTCCGACCAGGTAATACCTGTTCAGCCGGAAAAAGGTCTCTTTCCGGAGAAAAAACCAGTACACGGCGTAAAAGAGCGCCATGGCAGCAGAGGATTCCAAAAGAAGGATGAATATTGTTTTCATGGCTTTTGAATATTAACGACTTCTTTTGTGATTTCTGAATGGCTCATCTTCAGCATTTCTTCCAAATCTTTCATGGTCAGATTGTTCTCGTGAGCGAAAAAAGTAGCCAGTTTTGGGAAAGAACCGCTGAAATAATCTTTCAGCAAGGTGCTGAACTGATACCTTGTATATTCCCTTTTGGAAACCAGTGGAAAATAAACATGGACGTTCCCGACTGTCTTATGGTCAACAAATCCCTTTTTTTCGAGCACTTTCAGGACTGTAGCCACTGTGGTGTAGGCTGGCCGGGGCTCTTCAAAACCTTCCACCACCTCCTTGATCACCCCCTCATCCAGATCCCAGAGGATTTGCATCACCTGCTCTTCTGCCTTTGTCAGCTGTTTCATTTTATTCTGAAATTGTTACTACAAATATAGTAGAAAAAATTGAATATTCAACTATTTTCATAAGAATTTTACTATAAAAATAGTAATAAAATTAAAGTCCTTTTTCTGAGTAAATTACAAAAAAAAGATGTAAATTATTGCTTCTGAAAAATAAAAAACAATGAACACCCTCTTTATCCATCTGTCCCCTCCCCATCAACAGTTCAGTATCTTCTACTCAGCTGCGTTTGTTGCAGCTGTTCTGGTTTTGATCTGGGAAGGGCGTAAACGAAAGTTCCCTGTTCTTCCCTGGTTGCTGATCATCATTTTTTCACAGATCTTATTCATTACCGGCACAAAACTTTTTGCCTTGACCGGGGAGGAATGGCGATTAATGCTTGAAAACCTGGAACTGGTACCGGCAGCGAAAAAAGAGCTGACCGGAGGGATTCTCCTGTTGGTTGGGGGGATCTGGCTGGGCAAAAGATGGCTGAAATTCAGGTACCCGGTGGCTGATGCTTTTGCGCTGGCCATTCCGTTTGGATTATTCCTGCAAAAGTGGGGCTGTTTTTTTGCCGGCTGCTGTTTTGGTAAACTGTCTGATCTGCCCTGGGCCGTGCAGTACCCGGTGATGACTTTGCCGCATTATCAGCATTTTCAGCAGGGGATCATCGGCGCCGGGCAATCGCTTTCCCTGCCGGTACATCCCGTTCAGCTGTATGAAGGAATCGGTACCCTGCTGATCGTTTTCCTGGTCTGGCATTTTGGTAAAAGGTGGAAAATTCAGGGAAGTTCCATGTTGTTTTCCTTGTCGTGCTATCTTTTTCTGCGGTTTCTTGTTGAATTTCTGAAGGATCCTCTGGCACATACAAAAGGTGGTAATAGTATCGGGCCGATGAACCTGACACAATGGATCATACTAATTTTATTGCCTGT
>DAIDJX010000050.1 GCA_027451165.1 Prolixibacteraceae bacterium
CATGATGTTGTCGTAGGAAGCTCCTACCATGATGTCGATATCAGCTTCCTTCAATTGTGAATAGGTGGGGTTGATCACCAGTTCTCCGTTGATGCGCCCTACCCTCACTTCGGAAATAGGGGTAACGAACGGAACGTCGGAAACGGCGATCGCAGCCGATGCCGCCAATCCGGCCAATGCATCGGGAATGGTTTCATTATCTGCGGAAATCAGGGTGATCATCACCACTGTTTCTGCATGGTAATCGGCAGGGAACAGGGGCCTTAAAGCGCGGTCCACCAAACGGGATGCAAGAATCTCATCATCGGATGGGCGACCTTCCCTTTTCAGAAATCCACCCGGAAATCTTCCGGCTGCTGAAAATTTTTCACGGTAATCAACCGAGAGGGGCATAAAATCAACATCCTCATTGGCTTCACGGGCTGAAACCACGGTAGCCAGCACCATGGTATCGTTCATTCTGACCACCACGGCGCCGTCGGCTTGCTTGGCCAACTTGCCGGTTTCAATGGTGATCGTCCGACCATCAGCCAGCTCAATTACCTTTGTAGTTACATTTAACATAGTTTACAATTCCTTCTTTTTCAATAGTTATTTTCTTTCAATCTCAAAATCCCTTACATAACAACGGAAAGGGACTTTTTCTTTTAGCAGGGATAAAAAAAAGAAAAGGCAATCAATTTTTGTTTGCCTTTTCCCACTTTTTACTTTCTCAGGTTGAGTTCAGCAATGATTGAACGGTACCTGGTGATGTCTTTCATTTTCAGATAATCCAGCAGGTTGCGCCTTTTTCCTACCAGCCTGATCAAAGACCGGCGGGTGCTATGGTCTTTCTGGTTTTTCTTGAGGTGTTCTGTCAGGTGGTTAATCCTGAAGGTGAACAAGGCTACCTGTCCTTCCGGACTTCCGGTGTCCTGTTCATTCTTCCCATGTTTCGTAAAAATTTCTTTTTTCTTGTCAGTTGATAAATACATGTTCTTGCTTTTAAAATGATACCATGTTTAAGCCGCAGCATCGCTCTCAATAACAACGGCTTAAAATTATTTTTCGCGGCGCAAAGATAGTAAAAAAGTATTTATGGCAATTCACTGAAATAAAATAAGTTCATCATCAGGAATTATCCGGATGATAGTGGAGTGATTTTATTCCACCGCATCCGTAATCGACTTGATGAAGGCCTGAAAATCATAGGTCCCCTTTTTGGAATAGCCATTCCTCGCCACCACCAGGTGCAGGGAGGGGATGATGAAAATGTATTGTCCGTCATGGCCTTCAGCGCTGAAAAGATCTTCCGGAACTCCCGGGTATTTTGCTCCTTTGTTCAGCCAGAAAAATGCCCCGTAGTCGCCTTCCGATCCCTTTGCAGGGGTAGTGGTGTAAGTAACCCAATCCTCCGGAAGCAGTTGTTCGCCCAGCCAGTTCCCGTTGTGGAGATAAAGCAGTCCGTACCGGGCATAATCACGCACCGAGGCATACAAATAGGAAGAACCCACAAATATTCCGGAGGCATCGACTTCAAACACCGCGCTCCGCATTCCGATTTTATTAAAAAGCCTTTCGCGTGGAAATTTCAGGTATTGCTCTTCATCTCCGATGACATTTTTGATGTGTTCGCAAACAATATTGGTGGAACCCCCGGAATAGTTAAAAACAGAATCAGGCGGAAAGAGAAGTTTTTTGTCTACGGAATAATCTGCCATGTCGCCATGTTTATAGAGCATGGTGGTCACATCGGTCAATTTGACCGGACTGTACTCCTCATTGAACTCCAGGCCGCTGTTCATGTGCATCAGGTGGTTCACGGTGATGTTCTTCCGGTCGTCATTGGCCCATTCCTTTCGCAAACCGGGCTGGTTGATGTCCAGTTTCCCGTCTTTCACCAACATTCCGACCAGGGTATTGGTAAAGCTCTTGCCCATCGACCAGCTCAGGAAACGGGTGGAAGGATTGAATTCCTTCCGGTACTGTTCGGCAACCAATTGATCCTTATAAACCACCACAACGCCGAAGGTTCCCTTGTAAGCTCCTGTATCGGCAAAGGCCTGGTTCATTGCGGCATTCAGCTTTTCCATATTAATTCCGGCAGGAACCGTATCAGCTACCAGATCGCCTGCAGGCCAGGGTATGGTATCGGGATTGCAGGCGGGCAAATTTATTTCAGGATAATCAAGCTTTTCTACCTCTTCTTCAGAAAAGTCCCTTACCAAAGTACATCCAAGACCTTCATTGTAAAGCGCTTCCGACTTCCAGAGCAGAAAGCGGCTGGTGACCTTTTTGGCATCCCGGTCCACTTTGTTTTTGGTGTACTTCATGAAAGAGAAATTGAGGTCTTCCTGCTCCAGGCTTTCCTGGCTCCTTCCGGATAGAAAGACCCCGGAAGCCAGCCCTTTGGCAGCATAACCGGTGATTCCGCCTGCGACATAATTCAGGTAGAGCAGGACAAGGAACAGCAGAACAACAAAAAACCCCAAAAAAATACGTGAAATCCTTTTCTTCATAGCTGGAATATTTAGTTGTATAAAAGTACATTTTTTTGTGATCAGTAAGAAACCCGCTCAAATCTTCCTATATTTGTATTCCTCAACTCCCAAAATACGTAGATTATGACACACACAGAATCCGCCGTAACCGAAGAGTTTTTGCATTTTGTCTGGGAACAACGGCTTTTCAGATCCGAAGGACTGAAAACAATTTCCGGAGATCACCTTGAAATCCTGGAACCCGGAACCTTGAACGGTGATTCAGGCCCCGACTTTTTCAACGCCAGGGTCAGGATCAATGGTACCCTCTGGGCCGGGAACATTGAGATCCACAGGATGTCGTCCGACTGGTACCGGCACAGGCATCAGGATGATCCTTGTTACGACAACATCATTCTGCATGTGGTTCACCGCTGCGACCAGCAGGTGCTCCGGTCCGACGGGCAGGAAATTCCCACGCTGGTACTGCCGGTTCCGGCTCATGTGCTGGATGGGTTCAGCGAATTGATGCGCTCACGACTGCGCATACCCTGCCAGGATAAAATCAGGGATACAGATGTGTTCATGCTGAAAATCGGTTTTAACCGGCTGATGGTGGAACGGCTGCAGGAGAAAACCGGTGAAATCAACAACATGCTGGAGCAGAACAGGCATGACTGGAAGGAGGCCTTTTACCAGGTACTTGCCCGCAGTTTCGGATTGAAAGTCAATGCAGTTCCCTTTGAATTGCTGGCCAAAGCAATGCCGGAACCGATCCTGGGGAAGCACCGCGACAACCTCAGGCAGACAGAAGCGCTGCTGTTCGGGCAGTCGGGATTGCTGCACCTCGAATTGCTGGGGGATGACTATTTTTTGAATTTACGGTCGGAATATGAATTTCTTTCGAAGAAATATCATCTGCAACCTCTTTCCGGTCATTTGTGGAAATTTATGCGGACCAGGCCAGTGAATTTTCCCACCATCCGCATTGCCCAGTTTGCTGCACTGATCCACAAAAACGGCAGTCTCTTTTCCCTGTTGGACGATCAGATGACGCTTGCCGGACTAAAGGAGCGCTTTCACGTGTGTGCTTCTCCCTACTGGAACAACCACTACCGTTTCAGTCAGGTATCGGGAAACAGTTGCAAACACCTGGGAGAGAAGGCTGTTGAAAGCCTCATTATCAATTGCCTGGCTCCCTTCCTGTTTGTTTACGGGGAACAAACCGGAAAGCAGGCATTAAAGGATAAGGCTTTGGAGTGGCTGGATCAGATTGCGCCGGAGGAGAATGCAGTGGTCAGGGAATGGGAAGAAACCGGAGTGAAGGCGACTTCCGCCTTTGAAACGCAGGCGCTGCTCCAGTTGAGAAACAGGTACTGTGAGCAGAAACGGTGCCTTCACTGCCACATTGGAACAAGGCTGATAAAAAATGGGTGATGGGAAGGAGGGTGGAGGGCACTTAACGCCGTAATGATTTCTGCTAAAAATCTCTCCGTCCCTGAGTCTCTCCCTATCTTAAGTCTCACTTCTCCGGCTCAAAGGATTCAATAAAATCAGTGGAAAGCACCCTGAATTCAGTGCGGCGGTTCAAGGCTTTGGCAGCTTCCTTTTGCTCTTCAGTGGCAAGCCCTTCAATGAACTTTTCGGTCAGTTCATCCCCGCGTTTCAGAAAATCATAGCGGGCGGCAATTTCGCGGGTTACGGTCTTGGGCCAGGTTTCACCGTATCCTTTAGCTGTAAGTCGTTTGGGATTTATACCTTTTGTTATCAAATAGTTAACCACACTTTGCGCTCTTTTCTGCGACAGATCAAAGTTGAAGGAATCACCTCCGATATGGTCGGTATGGGCCATCAGCTCAATGGTAATGGTGGGGTTAAGGGTAAGCAGGTTAACCAGGGTGTCGAGGGCGACGATCGATTCCGGCTGAAGTTCAAAGCTTCCGAAGGCATAATTGATATTGTCCAGTTTAACCGGGGCCCCGGTGGGTGTAAGCTGCAGCTTGAACCTGAAATCCTTGCTGTCGGTCAGCCCGATGGTGGTTGCCTGAATCTTATCGTTCAGGAATCCGGATTTGAAGGCCGCAAAAACATAATCTGTTCCCGGGTTGAGTTTAACCTGAAATTTACCGTTCTGGGCGCTCATCCTCAGGTTGGTTCCGTCGGTACCAATAATTCTGATGGTAGCTCCTTCCAGCTTATTTCCGGTTTCCTTGTTGAAAATCTCTCCGGAAGCCTGGTAAATTATGGGAGGAACCACAAAAGAGTAAATGTCATCGCTTTTGGAACCTTTCCGGTTGGAAGTAAAAAGCCCCTGATCTTTTCCGGGAAGATAGGCAATTCCGAAGTCATCGCCGGTGGAATTGACCGGGTAGCCCATGTTCTCGACCACCCATTCCTCTTTGTCGTTCTTTACCGCCTTGAAAATATCCAGTCCCCCCATTCCTATATGATAGTCGGAGGAAAAATAAAGCTCGCCATTGTCCCTGGCATAGGGGAACATCTCATTTCCGGGGGTGTTAATGGCTGGACCGAGATTTTCCGGATTCTGAAAGGCACCCCCGGATTTCTCTGCTTTCCAGATGTCTTTTCCCCCATAACCACCTGGTTTGTCGGACACAAAATAGAGTACACTCCCGTCGGGAGAAAGGGAAGGATGGGCTGCCAGCAGGCTATCGGGCATGATTTCCAGTTTTGATGGTTCCGCCCAGCTGCCCCTGACCTGAGAGGTGGAATAAATCTGGGCGCCCATGTTTTTGGTTTTATCGTAATTGCACCGGGTAAACAGCATCTGTCCGCCTGTTCCACCAAAGGTCATTACGCCCTCTTCGGCATTTGTATTGACAATGCTATACTGGTCAGCCAACTGGGGAGTTTCCCATTTCTGCTTTTGCAGGTTGAATTCTGTTTTCCACAAATCAGCAAATGTCTGGCCGGTAATCATGCTTTTCCGTTTCCCTGTTCCCCCTTTTCGTGTTGATGTGAACATCAACTCCGTTTCACTGTTTCCCACATAAGCCGGAGAAAAATCGCGGTCACGGGAATTGAGGTCTTTTTCCGGATTGACGATGTGCCGGGTTGGCTGTGCCACCCATCGCTGGGTTTGCAAAATGGAGGCAAGTCCTTTCATGGCTTTGTCATCACCAGGATATTTGCGCAGGTAAATATTATAGTTGTCAATGGCCTCCTCATATTTCTGGGTTGCCCTCAGCGCTTCTGCATAATGGAGATAAACCACCGTATCGGGGTAATTCCTCCGGATGGCATTCCGGTAATAAATAGCCGACATTTCATAATCGCCGATATTCCGGTAACACTCTCCGATGGCAAAGGCATAAGCTGTCCGCTTATCCCGGTCTTTCTCCTTTTTGTTGGCTTTGCGATAACGGTCAATGGCTTTGTAATACTCACCGATTTCCTTGGAGGTATAGGCAATCCTGCTGAGGTTGCTGGCTCCGCACGACGTGAGCAGGAAAGCGGAAAAGAGGATGATAATCCGGGTGAACAGGTTCATACGACAAAATAATTCGGCTGTAAAAGTAAATCTTATTTCCAGATATATGAAAACGGAAACTTTTTCTGAATAGTATGTACATGAAAAAGGGAAGTCTTTTCCGGACTTCCCTTTTGATTGCTGAATCTTTGAAAACTGTTAAACTACCTTTGAACTATCTGATGAAAAGTAATTCCCTGTATTTCGGCAAAGGCCACATTTCATTGTCGACAATCAGCTCGAGTTTGTCGATGTGGTACCTGATGTCATTGAGGTAAGGCAGAACTTTCGCATCATAGGCCTTAGCCTTATCAACGGAATGTTCGATGGCATTGGCCTCTTTCCTGGCTTCCGTCATGTCGTTTACCTTAGACTTGATGGATGAAATGTGCGTACTGATCTCTTTGATCAGGGCCTTTCTTCCGGCTGCCATTTCTTCAAATTCGCTTTCCGAGAAAACCTCTTTGAGATTCTTCACGTTTTCCAGCAACATGGTCATGTATTTGATGGAAACCGGAACGATGTGGTTAATGGCAATATCACCCAGCACGCGGGACTCGATCTGTACTTTCTTGATAAATTTTTCATATTCCACTTCAACCCTGCCTTCCAGTTCCCTGGGGGTAAGAACATCCAGGTCATCCAGCATGTTTATGTATTCCGGGCGGGTTAAAGCTGAAAGCGCTTCCGGTACGTTGTTTACATTGGTCAACCCCCTTTCGGCAGCTTCCTTCACCCACTCTTCACTATAGCCGTTGCCGTTGAAGCGGATCGGTTTGGAAGCTACAATGAGCTTTTTCAATACCTGGAAAATGGCTTCGTCCTTTTTGGTCCCCTTCTCGATTAATCCGTCCACTTCAGCCTTGAATTTTTTCAACTGGTTGGCGACCACCGAATTTAGCATGATCAGGGCGGAGGCACAGTTGGCGGATGAACCGACGGCACGGTATTCAAAACGGTTACCAGTGAAGGCAAAGGGGGAAGTGCGGTTGCGGTCGGTGGTATCCAGAATAATCTCCGGGATACGGCCGATATTCAGCTTCAAAGCTGTTTTCTCATCCGGGGTCATTTTTTTGTCACTCACCGAGTTTTCCATAATGTCAAGCATCCGGCTGACTTCGGTACCGAGGAAGGCTGAAATAATAGACGGAGGAGCTTCATTGGCGCCCAGGCGGTGCTGGTTGGCGGCATTGTAGATGCTGGCCCTGAGCAGGTCCTGTGATTCATAAACAGCCTGCAGGGTATTGATGATGAAAGTCAGGAACTGAAGGTTGCCTTTAGGGTTTTTACCCGGGGAATAGAGATTTACTCCGGTATCGGTCTGCAGTGACCAGTTGTTGTGCTTCCCGGAACCATTGATCCCGGCAAACGGTTTTTCATGCAGCAGGACCCTGAAGTTGTGACGGCGGGCAATTTTCTGCATCAGGTCCATCACCATCTGGTTGTGGTCGTTGGCCAGGTTAACCTCCTCGAAAATAGGGGCACATTCAAACTGGTTGGGAGCCACTTCATTGTGGCGGGTTTTCACCGGAATCCCCAGTTTGTAAGCTTCATTCTCAAAATCCTCCATAAAACGGTTTACCCGGGTCGGGATGGAACTGAAATAATGATCTTCCAACTGCTGATCCTTGGCCGATGCATGTCCCATCAATGTTCTTCCGGTAAGCATCAGGTCAGGGCGGGCGAGGTACAAGGCCTCATCGACCAGAAAATATTCCTGTTCCCAGCCCAGATTGGCACGGACACTTTTCACATCCTTGTCGAAATACTGGGCAACTGCAGTGGCTGCATGATCCACTGCACGCAGGGAACGGAGCAGCGGGGTTTTATAGTCAAGGGCTTCCCCGGTGTAGCTGATAAAAATAGTAGGGATACTGAGCGTGGTCTCGCTGATGAAAGCCGGAGATGAAGGATCCCATGCGGTATAACCCCTTGCTTCAAAAGTCTGACGGATACCTCCACTCGGGAAGGAAGAAGCATCAGGCTCCTGCTGTGCCAGAAGTTTTCCGCTGAATGATTCAATAACACCACCCAGATTGGAGTATTCGATAAAGGCATCATGCTTTTCAGCCGTACCATCAGTCAAAGGATGAAACCAGTGGGTATAATGGGTAGCCCCATTGTCCAGCGCCCAGGCTTTCATACCCTGCGCAACCTGGTCAGCCATTTTCCTGTCAACGGAAGTCCCATTCTCGATGGCTTCCATCACCGATTTGTAGGCATCCTTCGACAAATACTTTTTCATTTTGGGTTCATCAAAAACCAAAGATCCGTAATAATCGGAAGTCAACAGTTTTTCTCTTTCCACAGGACGAGGTTCGCGGTTCATCACCTCTTCCAGTGCTTTAAATCTCATTACAGCCATACGTGATATTTTTAATAAATTCAATTTTTCTGTAAAAATATATGATTCTTGTTCATACCCTCTATTTTTTGGGGTATGTTTTAATATTTTCATACTTTTTTAACATTAAACATCATTTTTATATACCTTAATGTAAAATATTCTATTTTTTATTTTGAATCAACCCATTATTTTTTAATATGACCGGTAATTGATGAAAATCTTATTTTTGCCGTAAAATAAATCTGAAAACATGTTACAAGCAGAAATCCACACCGCAAAGGGGGTGATGAAAGTGAAATTTTACGAAAAGGATGCACCCGGTACTGTTGCAAATTTTGTTAAGCTGTCGAGGGAAGGTTTTTATGACGGTTTGAAATTTCACCGGGTTATCCCTGATTTTGTGATCCAGGGGGGTTGTCCCAACGGAACTGGAGCGGGTGGTCCGGGCTATACCATTAAATGTGAATTGGATGGGGAAAACCAATACCACGACAGGGGCGTTCTCTCCATGGCCCATGCAGGCAGGAATACCGGGGGATCACAGTTTTTCATCTGTCATAACCGGCGCAATACCGCCCACCTCGACCGGAACCATACCTGTTTCGGAAAAGTGGTAGAAGGATTGGAGGTGATTGACAATATCCGCCAGGGAGATAAGATCGGGAAAATCGTTATTCTGGAAGAGCCGGAAGTTTCCTGACCAGCTCCAGAAACAGGGCCATCCCTTCTTTCTTCCGGTCATCAAATGAGTAACTGATGTTCCGGGTAAAATATTCATTTAAATCAACTCCGGGGAAATTGGACTTTTCCGTGTTTTCTACTTCAGAAATACCGGAAATTCCGAGGGTAAGTGCTTTGTTAAACTTTTGCAGGAAGCCTTCCTCTTGTGTTTCCCTCGATGCCCAGACTGCAAAAACAAAGGGCAGGCCGGTATATTTGTGCCATTCTGCGGAAAGATCATAAATAAACCGGTACCTGTTTTCAATCCGGAAAACACGATCGCCAATAACGACTCCTCCTGTTTTCCCCCGGATTGATTCTGTTTCATAGTTTGCGCTGGTTGGCTGCCAGTCAAACTCCTTTTTCCAGAAAAAATGGGCAAGTACTCTGATCAACAATACAGTTGACCGCGACTGGTAATCCAGAAGGATCGTATCGAGCAGTTCCATGGGCAACTCCCCGGCCAGCACAACTGACCTGACCGGTCCATCTGCCCCAATGCAGTAATCACTGACAATCTGGTATTCCCCCAGGTCGGACAATGAACCGACAGGTACCAGTCCGATGTTAACCTGGCCACTGACCATTTTCGCGGCAGTCTGCGAAGGATAATCCAGGATCAGCTCCATCTCTCCCTTATCAGGCGATTTTTCCAGGCCATACAAAAAAGGCCTGCTGTTGAGATAGGATATCAACGATATTTTAAATTTTCCCATGTCTCCAATATAGGTTTTAACGATGACGAATGTAAACAATGATTCCCATCCGGAACCTGAAAAAAGTCAGCCTCCGGAAAAACAGGTATCAACAGAGTCCGGCATTTTTTTTACCTTTGCCACACCTAACAATTATATGAATGATTCTGAACACTTTAACTGCCATTTCACCTGTTGACGGCAGATATCGCAACAAAGTGGAGAAGCTGGAAGAATTTTTCAGTGAATTTGCCCTGATCAGGTACAGGGTAAAGATTGAAGTGGAATATTTTCTGGCCCTTTGCCATCTTCCTTTACCACAGCTATCGGGGGTAACAGCTGAACAAGCTGAGGTTCTCCGGGCACTTGCCGGTTCTTTCAGCATGGAAGATGCCCAGCGGGTAAAGGAGATTGAGAAAGTCACCAACCACGATGTAAAAGCGGTGGAGTATTTCCTGAAGGAAAAATTTGATACTACAGGTCTTTCAGCGTACAAGGAATTCATTCATTTCGGGCTTACCTCTCAGGATGTGAACAACACAGCCCTGCCCCTTTCCATTCAGGATGCACTGAAGGAGGTGTATTATCCTGAAATGGACAAGCTGACCGGAAAACTGAAAGAACTGGCTGCAGAATGGAATGAGATTCCAATGCTGGCATTTACCCATGGCCAGCCAGCCTCCCCAACCAGACTGGGCAAGGAAATCCTTGTTTTTGTTGAACGGCTGGAGGTTCAGCTGGATCAGTTGAGGTCGGTTACGCTGTATGGAAAATTCGGAGGCGCAACCGGAAATTTCAATGCCCACCAGGTGGCTTTCCCTCAGGTCGATTGGCAAAGCTTTGCTGACCAATTTCTGAAAGAGTGGCTGGGGCTCGCCAGATCGCGCTATACCACCCAGATCGCCCACTACGATGACCATAGCGCCCTCTTTGATGCCCTGAAAAGGATCAATACCATTTTGCTGGACCTGGACAGGGACATCTGGCTTTACATCTCGAAAAGCTATTTCAGGCAAAAAATTAAAAAAGGGGAAGTGGGCTCTTCCACCATGCCCCATAAAGTCAATCCGATCGACTTTGAAAATTCAGAGGGCAACGTTGGTATTGCCAATGCAGCCTTTGACCACTTGTCTTCCAAACTACCGGTTTCCCGATTGCAAAGGGAACTGACAGATTCCACTGTAACCCGATACGTCGGGGTTCCCTTTGCCCATACCCTGATCGCCATAGATTCCACTCTGCGCGGTCTCAACAAGCTCCTGCTCAACCGGGAGGCTATTGATGCCGATCTGGACAACAACCAGGCAGTTGTCGCCGAAGCCATTCAGACCATCCTTCGCAGGGAAGGCTATCCTAATCCCTACGAAGCGCTGAAAGAACTGACCCGCAACAACCAGCCGGTAACGCAGGAATCAATCAGTGCATTTATTGACCAGCTCAAGGTTTCCGAAGAACTGAAAGCCGAATTGAAGGCCATTACACCCCGAAATTATACCGGGATATTTTAACTATGAAAGATTTTTTTAAAATTCTGCGCCGGTTTATCCCCCCCTACAAGGGACACTTAGCCCTGACCTTTCTCTATAATTTTCTGTCAGCCATTTTTGCGGTTTTTTCCGTCGGGCTGATGATTCCCATCCTGGAAATTCTTTTCGGAATGGCAGAAGATGTGAACGATCTGGTCCCATGGGCGTTCACACTCGACAGCATCACCCATAACCTTTATTATTACCTGACCGGGTTCAGAAATGAACATGGAGCAGGTCTTGCCTTGCTTGCAGTAGGGTTGTTTGTTTCCCTGGGTACGCTGCTTAAAGTCGGGTTCGCCTACATGGGTGCCTATGAGACCGTCTTTATCCGGAACAGCGTGGTCAGGGATATCCGGCAGCAGATTTACCGGAAGATATTGAAACTGGCCCTGCCTTTTTTCACTGAAGAAAGGAAAGGGGATATAATGGCCCGTATTTCCGGGGATGTCTCTGAAGTGGAAAATTCCATCATGTCTTCCTTGGATATGTTTTTGAAAAACCCTGTACTTATTGCTGTTTTTCTGGTTTCCATGCTCATTATGAGCCCTTCGCTTACCGGTTTTATTTTCATTGTTCTTCCCTTTACCGGACTGATCATTGGCAAGGTAGGAAAATCGCTGAAGAAGGTTTCCCGCGAGGGGCAGGATAAGATGGGTCTGTTGCTGACCATCATTGAGGAATCGCTGGGCGGACTGAGGATCATTAAAGCCTTTAACGCAGAGCCGCGTATGGAACAGCGGTTCAATAAGGAGGCAGGCGCTTACCGCTCTATCATGAACCGGCTGATGTGGCGCCGGGAGCTGGCCCATCCCCTGAGTGAATTCCTGGGCACCGTGGTCATTATCATCGTGGTCTGGTTTGGAGGAAGCCTTATCCTGAACAACAACAGCGAGCTGACCGGTTCCGAATTCATGGCTTATCTCGGAATTTTTTACCAGATCATCAACCCCGCCAAAGCATTCAGCAATGCCCTATACTCTATCCAGAAAGGAATGGCAGCCATGGACCGTATCGATATGATCCTGCTGGCTGACGTGACCATTCCGGAGAAAAAAGAGGCCGCCGGGATAAAAACACTGCTGAATAACATTGAATACAGGGATGTCAGTTTTGCCTATCAGGAAAAGCAGGTGCTGAAAAATATTTCCCTTACCATACCGAAAGGAAGTACGGTGGCGCTGGTAGGCCAGTCGGGAAGTGGTAAAACCACGTTTGTGGATTTATTGCCCCGGTTTTATGATGTTCAGGAAGGACAGATTCTTATCGACGGGCAGGATATCCGGGATCTGAAATTGCACGATCTGCGTGACCTGATGGGCAATGTCAACCAGGAGGCCATTCTGTTTAACGATACCATTTTCAACAACATTGCTTTCGGTGTGGAGAACCCTGCCCGCGAACAGGTGGAGTATGCCGCTAAAGTGGCCAATGCCCACGATTTCATCATGGAAACGGAAAATGGCTATGATACGTTCATCGGCGACAGGGGCAGCAAGTTGTCGGGAGGACAGCGGCAGCGGCTGAGCATTGCGCGTGCAATCCTGAAAAACCCGCCCATCTTGATTTTGGATGAAGCGACCTCCGCCCTCGACACAGAATCAGAACGGCTGGTACAGGACGCCCTGGAAAAACTGATGCTTAACCGCACCTCCCTGGTGATTGCCCATCGGCTGTCGACCATTAAAAATGCCGGTTTTATCTGTGTGCTGCACAAGGGCAGGATCGTCGAAACCGGCACCCACGATGAACTGCTGGCACTCAATGGTCGCTACACCAAACTTCACCAGCTGCAGGTATTTTAACTGAATATCGGATTTCGGATTTACGATTTCGGATTTAAAGACAGGAGAGTCCGCAGGCACATCCGAAATCTCAAATCCGAAATCCGAAATGCCAATAAATCCGAAATCGCAAATCCGACATCCGAAATTATAATTTGCTGGCCAGGATATCTGCAATGTGGATGGTTTTGATGGGCATTTTTTGTTTGCGGATATAGGCGTTGATGTTCAGCAGGCAGGAAGATTCCGTTGATGCAATATATTCTGCCCCGGTAGCCATGGCATGTTCTGCTTTTTGCTGGGTCATGGCGGATGAAATGGTTTTGAATTTCACGGAAAAGGTTCCCCCAAAGCCGCAGCAAACCTCCGATCCTTCCATTTCAACCAGTTCCAACCCTTTGACCTTTGACAGCAGAATGCGTGGTTCCTCCCTGATCCCATATTCCCGGAGGGCATGACAGGCATCGTGCCAGGTCACTTTGTGCGGGAAACTGGCTCCAAAATCGGTTATGGACAGCCTGTTCACCAGAAAATCGGTCAGTTCAAAGATCCTGGATTTCATGTTTTCCAATTTCCGCAGGTTCACGTCATCCTTCTCAAACAAACGGTGGTAATAATTCCGGATGTATGCTGTACAGGATGCCGAGGGCCCGACAATAATTTCTGCGTCTTTAAAATCATCCATGAATTTAAGTGCCAGCGAGCGTGCTTCCTCCCAGTAACCGCTGTTAAAAGCAGGCTGTCCGCAGCAGGTTTGTTCAGGATTATAACACACCTCAACTCCGGCATATTTGAGCAGTTTTACTACATTGAAAGCGGTTTGCGGGTAAAACTGGTCAATAAAACAAGGTACAAACAAATGCACTTTCATTGGGTGTAGGTTTTGGTCGAAAATAAAAAAGGCCTTTTGTCTGCTGACTCAAGGCCCTTGCACGGGAGGAGCGACTCGAACGCCCGACACTCGGTTTTGGAGACCGATGCTCTACCAACTGAGCTACACCCGTTTTTAGAAGGTGCAAAGATAATCATTTGAATTAAAAAACCAGAAAAATTGCCTGTATTTTGCATGGATTGATCAACACCGGGAAAAGTTGAATGTCCATAAATAACCTGACTCTGTTCCGTAAAAGTTGATCCCGGATTCTTCTCAGAAAATTTATAGCTTTACCCATTTGAAATATATAGATATTGAAAAACAGATAAACAACAGCAATTCATTGTTGCTTAAAAAGTTACCCCACTTCATAATTAATGGATTGGTGAAGTTCGTCAGGCAGGATGAAATCAACCTGATCATCAATAAGTACATTGATAAAGAAGGTGTTGAATTTCTTTCTGCCGTTTTAAAAGAATTAAACATCAATATTGATGCGGAAGGTTTGGACAATTTACCGGAAAATGGGAAGTGTTTTTTTGTGGCCAATCACCCCTTCGGGTTTGTGGATGGGTTAATCCTGACATACCTGGTGGGTTCAAAGTACGGAGAATTCCGGGCTATAGGCAATGAATATTTCAACCTTATTCCCCAGCTCAGGTCATCGGTTGTTTTGGTCAGTGTTTTTGGCAAATCTTCAAGAGAATACATCCTTGAAGTTGACCGTATTTTTAGATCAGGCATACCGGTTACTCATTTCCCTGCCGGAAGAGTTTCCCGGATGAAAAACTGGAGAGTCTGGGATATCCCCTGGCAAAAAAGTTTCATTTCCAAATCGGTTTCATGTGAACGGAATATTGTTCCGATCTTTTTTGAAGGAAGGAATTCTGTATTATTTTATGCTGTATTTCTGATCCGTAAATTCTTCAGAATTAAAGCTAATCTCGAATTGTCGTTTCTGCCTCATGAAATTTTCAATAAAAGGCACAAGACTATCCGGGTGAAAATTGGAAAACCAATTCCATACCAGACCTTTGACCAGTCAAAGTCAGCCAGAGAATGGAGTCTTGAGGTAAGGAAAACCGTCTATGGTTTAAGCAAGAAGAGGTATAAGGCGTTGGAATCTGATTCAGGAATTTCCTTGTAAGCAGGAATTGCGGAGAGAGAGGGATTCGAACCCCCGGACCCGTCACCGGGTCAACGGTTTTCAAGACCGCCGCTATCGACCACTCAGCCATCTCTCCTGAAAGCGCCGCAAAAATAATATTAATTTCGGATGTGCAAAAAAATAGTATCAAGTATCAGGTATCAAGCATCAAAACTAATGGCAAGTAAC
>DAIDJX010000051.1 GCA_027451165.1 Prolixibacteraceae bacterium
GGAAGGAGACCGTCTTCAGGATTCACCGCGGATTGCAGATAGTTGAAAAACCGGATCAGGCGGGGATAGACTTCTTTTATGGGGCTGAAGTCGCCGGAATAAAAAAAGCAGTTGTAACTGTCCATGATGAACCCGACGCCATGGTCGAGGATCGGGCCCCAGGTTGGCCAGCCAATGGTTCGCATTTCCATGCGGGCAAGGCGGTCATACGCAGGCCATGAATCGAGGAAGTAACCCGGTTCGGTAATGCCCTGGCTGAAAGTAGTCACAAACCGGGCTGGCAACCGGGTTTCTCCAAAAGCCTGGTACAGCGGATAGAGCTGGTGGGAGCCATCGCCGCTGTATTGCTGCCGTTCCCGGGCCATGCCGTCCACCACAATATCCTGGGCTGAGTTGTACAGCGTATTGACCGAAGCGTCCATTACCTTTTGAATGACCGGATCCGAAACGGCAATGTGCGGAATGACCCTGAACCCGGATTGCCTCCGCAACATGCCAATATCAGAAATGGTGACCGGCCGGTTGAAATGATGGATGTGCAGCTGCAGCCACCGGAAACTTTCATAGTCAAAGGGGGAAAAGGTATTTAATCCTTCCCGGCAGATAAACCTGGACCACGAATGGAAGTGACTGTTAATGATCACTTCACTGCCCGGTTTGTGCGCTTCATGGACGAGCAGTTCTATGACGGTACCTTCGGGTGCATCGATTGTAAAAAAAGGCCATCCCACAGATTGCTCATCAAATTCAAAAGTCAGGACAGCTGCTTTATCGTCGTTGGGAACAACCGTAACATTTTTATCCGAAAAGCCGGGCAGGGGCACCATGGGCGATGACAGATAAGCATCCGGGACCTTCATGTCGAAATAGTTTTCCGAAGGGATTTTCCAGTCGACCCAATATGCTTCTGTTAGTTTGCTGATCCCGATCCTGTTTTCCTTCATCAGCGGGATTGATCTCTCCCGGAGCCGTGATCCCGAATTTCCGGAGATATCGAGTTGATAATTGGAGCTCCCATTTGAAGCCGATGAATGATCAGCTTTTCCTTTCAATTCTGCGGCGGCCAGCCACTCCCTGTTCTCTGTGAAGCCAGGTGAATCCCATCCATAGGGGAAAAGACGTGCATCGAAATTTTCCTGCAACGCCCTGAGGTACCATCGCTTATACTGACCGGGATTCCAGCTTCTGGCCAGAAATGCTTTCCAGCTCTTATCCGTGATCAGCTCTTTTCCGTCGATGTCCAGTTTCATTAAGAATCCGGGAAAACCAAAAGGGCTGGTGCCGTCTCCGGTTCCGTAAAAAAGTACCTGGCAGGCAATCACATTATTGCCGGATTTAAGATATGGACGGATGTCCACCGGGTCGGCTTCCTGCCACCGTGGATCGGAAGGTGCAGGCCCCCATTGTACCCGCTGGCCGTTCACAAAAAGCTGGTAGCGGCTGTCGGAGATGATCCAGCCTTTTGCCGTGAGGGGGTCCTTTTCCAGGTTAATTTCCCTGCGGAACAAAACAAAAGTGTTTTGCAGCGTTCGCCCTGAAGGATACCAGATCCACCGGGCCGGGGTCAGATCCAGATCTGCGGCGGTCAGTGGAAATGATAAGCCGGAAAAAAGTATCAACAGTAAAACGATTCTTTTCATACCAACATTGATTATGCATCAGAACTTCAATTCAAGGGATTGACCTTCTTTCACTAACTTATCTTGCAGTACCTTTTTGTCTGAGTCAACTACTTTAATCCGGATTTTATCTGTTTCCCGGTTTACCATCAGGTCGAAAGCGGATCCGAAGGCCCGGACATTTTTCAGGTTCATGGAATTCCAGGCTTTGGGCAGACGGGGTAACAGGGTACAACTCCGCAGACCTGTCGGCCGGATTCCCAACAGACCTTCGGTGATGATCCTGCAGAACAATCCGCTTTCAGCAGAAAGATGACGCTGACTGCCTTCTGGCCAGGCTTCAATGGCATAAGGAACATGTTCGCCGAGCAAACGCTGTCCGGAGTAATAACTGAGGTAATTAATGCCTTTTTCCGTTTCTCCGGCGGCAAAAACACCACGGAGGGCGTAAAGGGTCGAACGGTCCCAGAATGTCTCGCTCCCGGCCTGGGTAAGCAAACCGTTGCTGGTCCATAGTTGTGGGGAGAACAGTGCATCAATGGTTCCTTTTGATCTTTCATGGATGCCAACCACCAGCGGCATGCAGATCCAGGAACGGAGAACGGTGTTCTCTTTATAGTACCGGTAGGTTTCAAATCCATCAATATTGGCCGCAAAAAAGGTATTGATGGCTGTTTTCAGATTTTTGGCCTGTTTCAGGTAAGTTTTAAGTTGCTGAATGGGTCTGTTGAGGTCGTTACCAAGATAATATGCCGACAGTAAAGCATCGTAATACAGGGTCGAAGTACACAGGTTGGCTTTTCCTGCCGGGAAACGGCCTTCCAGCTCATCGGAATCGGAGGTTACGACGCCATCCCCGTTAAGCTTTCTGTGACAATATTCCAGGCACCATTCAATCAAAGGCCATAACTTTTCAGCCACAGCCTTGTCCCCCTTTGCCAGGGCAAATCTGGCAGCGCCGTATGCAATCATGGCTGCATCGCCCCTGTCACCGGCTCCATCCCAGATGTCTTTGCCTTCGGCGATAATGGAACTCGGAATCGGTTTGAAACCGGGATTCATGAACCGGGCAAAGTGCAAATAGGCATTCAGGGAGGCTTCATTTCCGGTTTGATAACCAAGATACGGAAAAAAAGGACCGATATATTCCGCCTGGTCATTGGCCCAGATCGCTGCATAATAAGATTCACCGCCCGGCCCGTGCATCAGACCGCCACTCGTCCGGTAAATACTTTCTGACGCCCGGATCTTGGCAAAAGCAAACATACGGTTGATTGTTTCATCCGGAGATTCAAACACCAGGTCGTTCCACATTCGGGCAATGAAATCCTCCCGTTTTTTCAGCTCCTGATCCACGTCTGCAGCTATAACTGTCTGGCTTTTCGAATAAGCCTGAATACAGGCACTGAAACTGACTTCCTGACCGGCTGCCAGTTTATACAGACCAGGATGTTGAATTCCGATCTCAATGGTATAGCTGCCTTCCACCCCTTTGTCGGGATCGGTCTGGTAGGTGGTTTTCAATTCAGGAATGGTAATCGTTACGGGTCGCCCGGAATTGTTCCTGAGCAAGTATCGTTCACAGAGGAGGGGATCGACTGTTGACGGGAATATCGTCCGGGTCAGACTGATGGCTGCAGGCGTGTCAAACTCGCTCGGCACGGTAAGTACTCCGTTCAGGGTTAATGATTTGACCTTCTCGTTCTTCAGCGTTCTTCCGTTGACAGTAAGAAGGGAAGGAAAGTCAATGGCATACCGCTGCATCAGGCTGGCGTGGGTGTTGTTCGGAATGGTCCTCAGCATAGGCCAGACCATCGAACGTTCCAGGCTGAATGAACCATCCTCCTTCACCCCATAGCGCAAAACAACGGAAACTTTTTCTCCGCTCATCTCAATATGGTCGGAGTGTGGGATATCTTTTTTTACATCCCAGCGGATGCCACCATCAGGTTGAAAGGTCCACCGGGTTTGTGCATTCATCAGCAAAGTGAAGAATGATAAAATGCAAATAAAGAATAGTCTCATCTTCCTTTTTATTGCTGTTTTTCGATCAGGTTAAGGTACTCTTCAAGGTGCGAACGGTATATGTCACGGGGGCTGCATTGGTATTTTTTACAAAGGGAAGCTGCTACGCCGACGGCTGCGCCCATTTGTCCGGTGGTACGCATCACGCGGGGTCCGCCCAGGCCCACATGCGAAGTGCTGAAATTACGCCCGGCCATAAACAGGTTGTCGATGTTCTTTGAATAGAGTGTGCGGTAAGGCAGCTGGTAAGGTTTCGTTTTGTAGAACATGGCTTCGGAAAGGAAATCTGGTTTTGCCGTATCTTGCAGATTGACCTGGAAATGGACATCCACCTCTCGCTTTTCAAATACAACGGCATCTTCGAACTCCCGGTTGTCACGGGTGTCGTTGAAGGTATAGATGTAATCTCCTGTCAGCCGGCGCGACTCGCGTTTCCCGAGCAGGTACGAAACCCATTTCAGTTGCAGGCTGTCTGCCCTGGCCTGTTGTTCCCGGAGGTCAACATTCCCGATTTCTGCTTTGTCATCCCTGTTGTTCCGGGCCACAGGATGCTTGTAATTGTAAAAGGAGCCGTAAATGGCCCGGAACATGTGGTCCCTGATGGTTTCAGCATCATCGATCTGGCTGAGGTCGTTATGGGAATATTCCCAGAACCATTCTCCGTTTTTTTCCGCATATTTTTTTGCCACTTCCATAGCCCAGGGCACTTCCGGGAAATCGACTTTTTTGCCGGCATTTTCGGAATTCCAGAGCACAGATGAACCCATTACGGAATTATCGGCACGATCCGGACTCCACAATTGGCCCTTTGCTTCCCAGGCTTCCCCGTATTGCGAGGAGGCTTCCCTGCCGTACATGTATTCCGCTCCTGCCCAGTAGCCGATCCATCCGTCGCCGGTGCAATCGACAAACAAGGGCGACTCAAAGCGGATTTGTTCGCCGGAAGTCGTTTGCCGGGCATCAACGGAAGTGATTTTCCCGTTTTGGGCATTGGCGGCATAGGCCCTGAAATTCAGGTACAGGTGAATGTTCGTGTATTTTTGGACATTCTGCAGGCGTTTTTCATCTTCTTTAAGCGCTTCAGCCGAACCGTTGGGATAGTGTTCCGTATCGATCATTTTCAGGATCCGCTCGAATTTACCATAGATGCCCAGCGTATGCACCCGGATTTCCCCGCTGGCATTCCCGCCCAGTACCGGACGGTCGTGCACCAGGGCCACCTTCAGCCCATGTTCAGCAGCTGCAATGGCAGCGGCGCAGCCGGCAATCCCACCGCCCACGACCACCAGGTCAAATTGCTCCGACTTTTCAGGAACCAGATTTTCTCCGGATTTTTCGGACCGCCATTTTTTCAGTTCGGCCAGATCATCAGGCAGTTTTTCCTTATCCGACAGGGTGAGGTAAAGGGCATCACAACGGCCCTCGAAGCCGGTCAGGTCATGGAGCGCAAGAGTTCTTTGCCCCTTAGCCAGTTTTATGTTCCCTGCATATTCCCAGTTCCATCCGGCATTTAAGCCCAGCTGATTTTTCAGGATAACACCGTCCATCAGCACCTGGAACCGGCCGGGAGCATCCCACTTCCCCGGGGCCCAGTTTTTAGTCCTTACCCATACATGGTACAATCCGGGGGTCAGGATTTTCAGAGTGGTGGAGGCATCCTTCACCGGTATGCCCATGCCGTGCGCCAGCAGGTAGGGCGATCCCATCTGTTCCACAAATTGCGGATCAACGACCCATCCCCCTTTATTCAGAAAGCTTTCGGCTTCGACGAGAATACCGGGACCTTGACCGTAACAATATCCTGAAATCAGTAAAAGGAGAGCAAAGAATATCTTTCTCATGGTATTCATTAATTATGACCTTGTTGTAAAACCTGTTTTGTCAAAAATAATGTAATACCAGATGAAAAAAAAATCTATTTGATGGCTCCCAAATTTCCTTTTTCCCACAGTGGTATCAGGGATTTGACCACTTCGGGATGATCGGTGGCGATATTTTTCGTTTCGTTAGGATCCAATTGATGATCATACAATTCCGTGGCGGGTTCCTCCTGTCTGAAATAGCGTGTCAGCCGGTACCGATCGGTCCTCAGAGAAATCCCTTTGTTAAAATAGCCATAAGAAACTTCCTGCCAGGATGCAATGTTGTTCTTTAAAAGGGGAACCAGGCTTGTCCCGTCGGTGGGATGAGGCATTTCAAGCCGGCAAAGTTCTACAATGGTCGGATAGATGTCGGTGCTGCTGACGACTTTTGAAATATGGGTTCCTTTCGTCACACCGGGTACTTTAACGATCAGCGTGCTTCTGAGTGCCCATTCGAAAATGGTATGTTTTCCCCACACCAGGTCATCGCCCAGGTGCCAGCCATGGTCTCCCCATATGACGATGATGGTATTTTTTGACAGACCAGTCCGGTCGAGTTCCTCCAGTAACCGGCCTACCTGTGCATCGATGTAGCTGACACAGGCAAAGTAGGCATGACGGAGTTTGCGGGCATAGGCATCGGAAACGGGTCCGTTGAGAGTGGCATCTTCATCGCCCAGTTGATAACCGTTGAATTCCATACTGTTGTGCAAACTTGCCTTGTTTACATTTTCGGGAATAAACGGATTGGGTGAAAGGGGAATTTTCGATTCGTCGTACAGATCCCAATATTTTTTAGGGGCATTGAACGGAAGGTGGGGTTTAAAGAAGCCCACTGCCAGGAAGAAAGGTTGTTTCTGTCTGGCAAGTTCCCCGAGTTTTCCCAGGGCCTGTTCCGCGATCAATCCGTCGGGATAACCGGTATCGGGAACATCGGCCATTTCATAGGGTTTGACCTGTGCTTTGCGGCTTTGTCTGTTTTCCCCGTCAGCATATCCGAAGAAAGCATTCCACCCGGTACCCCATTTCCCCGGGTTCAGGAACATTTCGTTCCAGCTATGGGGCAATTCATATTCGGTGCCTACCGGATCGGTATAGCCATACAGCAGGCCATCCACATAATGGCTGATTTTCCCGATCCCGACCGTATAATAACCGTTTCTCTTCAGGTGGTGGATGAAGGTCTCCGGCTGTTCAGTTTCCGGTTTTCCGGCTATATACTGCCGGCATGCTTCATTGCTGAGGTGGCCCGGGGTACGGGGCAACATTCCGGTGAGCATGCTGCAACGGGAAGCGCCACAGGTGGGTACCTGGGTAAAATGGTTTGTAAAAACCACGCCTCTCTCCGCCAAACGGTCGATGTTGGGCGATTTGATGTAAGAATGACCATAGCAACCCAGCTCCGGACGCAGGTCATCAATACAAATGAAAAGCACATTGGGCTTTTGAGGGGCTTCCAGTCCGGAAGCTTCGGTGAGGCCTGAACAGGATGTCATCAGGGTTGTCAAAGGAATTAAGTGGCAGTATTTCATAGATGGGAAATGAACCAGTGTAAATAAAAAGTGGCAAAAAGAGAGCGACCGGAAGTCCGGCCGCTGATCCTTATTATTTTATTATTGATTGTTATCAATCACCGTTAGAGGAGCCTGATTCTTTTCACTGCCGATATAACCGATGTTCTGGTTAATGACACCTCCCGCATTGGATTCGATGGCGCTGGCAGGCACCGGCCACAAAACGTGGAATGGGCTCAGTTTGTAGACATTGGTTCCCCATAGGATATTCCCGGCTTTGTAAAAGGCATTCTTTTCCATGATCCGGTCATACCAGTAATTTTTGGTGGAGAAATTTGCAATGGAATACCCGAGTTTGTTATTTTCGGCCATGATGAAAGCGATGCGGGTCAACTCGGTCTTACGCGGCTCTTCGGTATAAAGTTCCCTGGCACGTTCATCCAGAATGTAATTGATATCAACCTGGGCAGCTGTGACAGGAGTTGCCTTCGCACGGTTCCGGACCATATTGATATCGTCGGCAGCTTTCTGAAAGTCGTTCAGCCAGTAATAGGCTTCAGCACGCAGTAGATAGGTTTCCGCCAGGCGGAAAACATACCAGTCAGAATGACCTCCATACGGTTGGAGTGGCCTTTCCTCATCGGCTACATAGATTTTGTAGTAAGGGAATGGGAACCAGCAATGGATGGTATCTTTCGCATTGGAATACTTAATCTGTGCTTTTTGCAGGTAATAGGCCGATGTTGGATTGTTATACACAAACTTTTCGGTCGGGAACCAGTTCACCAGCGTATCGTGCCGGAGGTCTTTGGGATCTTTCCAGATGTCGTAATTATAATAATTGATTGTTCTGACATAGCCAACACCACGACCCCAGAGGATGGTATATTTGTTCCCCGAAGCGTCGGTCATGGCATGTTTCCCGCTGGGATCCTTGATGTAATTGTTCCACCAGCAGGGAGCGTAACGGCGCAGGCTATTGGTTCCTCCCACCACTTCTGCATCGGGGAAACCATATTTGTCCTGCACAACGAGCAATGCCTCCTTATTATTCGAAAGGCTTTTGTTTTCCTTTTGGTGAAGGTCCCAGATCACATTGTATTTGGGGTCGGAAGCCACCTGGCCAAAGCGGGCAGTCATCAGGGAATTGCCACCATTAATGGCTGCTGTTGCAGCAGTGACCGCTTCATTAAACTTACTGTTGGCAAGACAGATTTTTGCCAGCATGTGATAGCCTGCTGCCCTGGAAACGGCACCCGGAACAACATTCACCGGAAGGCTTAGCACAGCCACGTTCATATCTTCCTGGATTTTAGTCAGGATGGTTTTACGGGCGTGGGTGTAAAAATCAATTTTGGGTTCGGTGTATTCCTTTGACAGGAAGGGTACATCACCAAAAACATGGACCAGCCGGTAGTACCAGTAGGAACGGTGAAACAAGGCTTCCGCAACAATTTCTTTTTTGGTGGTTTCGTTTTTGATGTCCGCTTTTTCAATCCTGGATAACACCACATTGGCATTGCGAATCTGGTTATAAGCAACATCCCACAGTTCAAAAAAGTTATAGGTACTTCCCGTACCGGTAGGAAGAAGCTGGGTGTCGTAATTGTGCATGGCATCAGCGCCTTTGTTGGCAGCAATGGCCATATCCGATGAAATAATTTCACATCCGATGGCACCGACCTGTCCGTAAAACTCAAACCGCAGATTTTTCCGAAGGGTAACCAATACGCCTTTAAATCCTGTTTCATCGGTGTAAATCGATTCAGGAGTAAAAATAGAGAGCGGCTTGATGTCGAGGAAACTGTCGCTGCAGGAGAGGAAACCCAGGATGAAGGTTAATGCTATAAGTATCTTAATTTTTTTCATGATTCTTCAGTTTAAAGATTACAGTGTTAAATCAATCCCAAAAGTATAGATGCGGGGCATCGGTGTATTTCCCGATTCAGGATCCCATCCGCTCCATTTTGAAAAGGTCAGCATGTTCCTTCCGGAAAGGTATACTTTACAGCGGTTAATCTTAAGCTTATTGATGATTGATCCGGGAATATTATAAGAGATGGATGCATCCTGAAGTCGGACAAAGCCTCTTGACTCATACAGGGTAAACACCGGAGTATCAACCGTATTCAACCGGGTAGCGGTATTGATGGGATTGGTGGGAGACCAGTAGGGCACATCATAGGCATTCTGACGGTCTTCTGTCTGACTTTTGTGCATCAGTAACCCGTTGGGGCCCATATAACCCAGTTCTGCACGGATGAAGCAGGAAAAAGTGAAGTTTTTCAGAAATGTGACATCATTTCTAAAACCCAGGTGATACAATGGTTTTTCATACCCCAGGAATTCCTTGTCTTCCTGCGTGGAAATCCCGTTGCCATCGGGATCATACAACTTCACATCGCCCGGCGCTTTCCCGAATGATTTTGCTGCATCTTCCTCACCCAACTGCCAGATTCCCTGCGCCCGGTAATCCCAGATGCGGTCGATCGATTCACCGATGAACCAGCCATTGGTCCGGTCATCGGCTTCTTTCTGCCCGGTAACATTTCCGTCTTTATCCAGGACATCCACCATTTCCCCGTATAGATGAACGATTTTGTTCCGGTTGAAGGAAAAAACCAGTGAGGAGTTCCAGGAAATGTTTTTGTCTGAATAATTCCGGCTGTCAATGGTGAGTTCAAATCCCTTGTTGTCCAGTTGTCCCATGTTGGACATTACGCTTTTGTACCCAATAATTGCTGGCAGGGATCTTAATAACAGCAGGTCGGTGGTTTTCATTTTATATACTTCAAAACTACCCGAAATTCTTCCATTCAAGAAGCCAAAGTCGGCGCCGGCATTCAGGGCGGTTGTACGTTCCCAGCGAAGACCGGTATTGGCCATGGTCGCGCTGTAAATTCCGTTCACCACGGTGGTTCCGCTCAGGTATTTTGTGGTTCCGAGCTGGGCGAGGGCATCATAAATCCCGATATCCCGGTTTCCGTTCACCCCGTAGGATACACGCAGTTTCAGGTTGGATACCCAGTCTGCCCGGAAGAATTTTTCATTTTTAATGTTCCATGCCAGTGCAGCAGAAGGAAAATTGGCATAAGGATTTAATTGTCCGAAAGCCGAATAACCGTCACGGCGGTAAGTCAGTGTCAGAAAATATTTGCTCATCAGCACATAGTTGAGACGACCCATCGTGGCGGTTCCCGTGCTGTAGGTATCATTGTTCAGGATGGTAGGTGAAGAACCTGAATTGAGCTGGTGATAGGTCAACGCCTCACTGGTATAAAAACCGATATTCTCCCCCTGATCCCTCCAGGTCTGCCTTTTTTCGGCATTATACAGGAAGGTGACGTTGAAATCATGGACGCCGATGGTTTTCTTCCAGGTCAGGACGTTGTCGATTTGCCATTCATACAGGGATGAGTTGATCCGCTGCGCAAATCCCATGGTTTTGCTGCCTTCCACGGTGGTTGAAGGATCATAGTAGTAATTTTTGGTCCAGTCAAAACGGTTGATAAACGAGGTTCTGAAGCTGAAACCCAATGGAAAGGTTAGTTCTCCGAAGATATTGGCAAAGAAGTTCTGGGTCTGATTGAATTTGTCGTAGTTGTAATAATTCAGGAAAGGATTGGTGATATTGGAGTCATCGTGTGTATACCATTTCAATACACCGTTGTCGTCATACATTTGCCCGTAAGGGCTTTGGGTGATCAGACCTCCAAGGGCAACCGGGACGTTGCTTTCATCCTTGCTGCTGAATTGTGCATTCATCCCCACCTTCAGATAGTTCGTCACCGCAGCATCGGTGTTCAGCCGGGCTCGGATGATCTTATAATCATCGCCGATGATGTAATTCTGGTTGTCTGTGTAACCTGCTGACCAGTAATATTTCAGCACTCCGGTTCCTCCGCTGAGGCTGACATCATAATTCTGCCGGATTCCGGGCCGCATCCCTTCATCGTACCAGTCGAAAGTTTTCCCGTTCAGGTAGTTCTTTTTTTCAATTTCCCTCAGTTTTATCCGGTTCAACCATGCATCCTGCGGATCAGGATTTACTGTGGCATCGTATTTCTGCCAGGCATCCAGGGAAATACCTTCCGGAAGTGCATTCGGATTGTCAAAATAGGCGGCAGGAAGCGAAGGATTTGTTCTCCGCAAAAAATCCTGCCGGAATTTCAGATAGCCTTCCGGACTGTATGGGCGAATCTCGTTTGTCGTACCGGTTATTCCAAGTTGTGAAGAGAGGTTAATGGTTACTTTGTCACCGCTCCCTTTTTTTGTATTGATGATGACTACTCCTGAAGCGGAGCGTGATCCGAAAACTGCAGCAGAACTTGCATCCTTCAGAATATCTGCGCTTTCAATGTCATTCGGATTTATGTCTGATATGTTTCCGTTGAAAATGACCCCATCCAGTACAATCAGGGGAGCATTATTAGCATTCAGTGATGTCGGACCCCGGACCTCTATGGTAGCACTTTCCGAAGCCGAAGTGCTGTTGTTCACAATCACTCCGGCCACGGTTCCGGTAAGGTATTGCATAAAGTTGGCCGCTTGCTGGGTTCCGAATTGCTCCGTTTTGATTTTTGTCACCGATCCGGTCAGGTCGCTCTTTTTGATGGTACCATAACCGATGGCGACTACCTCATCCAGGCCTATTACATCATCTTCCAGAACGATATCAATTTTACTCTGATTTTTAACCGGCACCTCCTGTGACCGCATCCCCACAAATGAATACTGCAGGGTTCCGTCTGCCGGAACGGAAGTTAAGGTGTAAATACCATCTGAATTAGTAATAGTACCGGTGGCCGTACCTTTAATCACGACGGTCACTCCGGGCAAGGGCTGCCCTTTCCCATCCGTAATTTTTCCTGTCACTGTCTTTTGTGGCTGCTGCATGTTATCCTCCAGCATCAGCACAATGTTGCTGCCTTCCATGGCATATACCACTCCGGTATTCCGGAACATGGAATTAAGCACCTCCGCTACGGATTTATTTTGAACCGATACCGAAACGGGGCGGTTCACATCCACCTCTTCCTTATTGTAAACGAACAGGTAATCGGTCTGGTTTTCAATAGCTTCGATGATCCGCGACACTGGAGTGTTCAACATCGACAGGCTGACTTTTGCCACCTGGGAAACGGCATTGTTGGCCAATGCGCCTGATACAAGCAAAATGATCAGTAAACTGGTTAGTTTCATTTTCAGGATAAATTTTGTAAGGTCTTCATGAGACAAACCCAATGATAATTTTTTCATACATTTGTTATTGTCAGTTAGTACTTGATTATTGTTAAAGTAACCGGGTATTGACCACGGGCCGGGGGGTGGTGGTGCACCTTCCGGCTTTTTTTGATAAAATTGTTTCTACATAAGCATCTGGTTTTAGTAAGTAAGGTTTATCGGATGGTAATGATATTTTGTTTGTCATCTATGGAATAACTGAATTTACTGTTGAGTTGAAGCACTTTCAACACATGTTCCACCCCGTCCTTGCTCCGGAATTTTCCTGTGCAGCGGTAATTCAGAATTTTACTGTTTTCCACGTTGATCTTCAGGTCGAAAAAAAGCTCGAGTTTCCGGACCATATCGGGGAATGCTTCATCATCAAAACAAATGATCCCCTCTTTCCATAAGAAATAACCGGAATGGGTGATCGCTGACTTAACCAGTTGATTGCCCTGAAGAGTAACTTTAATGTCCGGCTGCAATAAAATCCCGGTTTCTGAACCGGATGGGCATACTTCAACAGTACCTTTGAGCAGTGACACTTCAAACTCGTCTTCTGCAGGATAAGTCAGAACATTAAATTCAGTTCCATGAACCCTCACATCGTATTTTCCGGTTTTTACTGTAAAAGGCTGATTGGACCGGTGAGTCACTGTAAAATACCCTTCCCCCTGGAGGATAACTTCTCGTTTTGCATCATTAAAGAAACTGGGGAAAGAGAAAGTGGTATTGGCATTCAGCCAAACCTGGCTTCCATCGGCAAGGGTCAACTCTGCCCTTTGTCCTGCCGGAACTTTTATTGTTTGCATGACAAGAGGGGAAGATGGTTCAGGTTTATAAAAAGCTTTGAAAATCAGAAACCCAAACAGCAGAATGGCCGCAATTTTCAACAATTCAGTCAGCATTTTCCGGATGACGGGCTTCCGTATATCTGATTCCGGTGTTATATGTTCGTTCTTTTCATTTGCCTCTTGCCACAGGGTTATGTCAAATAGTTTCCGGAGGGCCAGGTATTCCCGCATGTTTTCAGGGTGGTCATCCAGCCACCGGATTACTTCAGTCTTTTCTTGTTCCGTGACTTCCCCGGCAATATAGCGGATTAAAACTTCTTTTTCCATGATCATGGATTAGATTAACAAGGCAATGGTTTCCTACTTTGTACAGGAATAACGATCATGGTATGTTAATCCCTAGTCGGGAAATGAAAAATTACTGAAAATAATGAAGGAAAAAGATCCAAACCGGCAGGTAGTCTTTTAATGAAACCCGTAATGCATTCATTGCCTGAAGAATATGATAGTCGACCCCTTTGACGGAAATTTCAAGAGACTCGGCAATTTCTTTGTATGGCTTTCCTTCAAAACGGCTCATTTCAAATATTTGTCTGCTTCTTTCCGGAAGGGAGGCCAGTGTATCATGAATGATGCGGTTTACTTCCGAGGAAAATATGTCCGCCGGATCTGAAGCCTCCAGGGCAAAAAGCCTGATTTCCAGTTCACGGTATTGCACGTTTCTGATGTCCGACAATGCCGACCGTCTGACCTTTTCATGTTTCAGGTGGTCCAAAGCCTGATTCCGGAGGATGGTGTACAAAAACGGGGCTATATGAACCTTTTCTTCATTTTCCCTGAGTTTTTTCCATACCCTGATCAGCGATTCAGTTACAATGTCTTCAGCCACCAGATCATCATGCACATAAGATTTCACATACAGGAAAGATTTCCTGTACCAGGCTGAATAAATAGTATGGAAGGAATCCTTTTCCACAAACAATAATTTCCATGCAATACAGCAAACTTAAAAAATTAAAAGCAGGTTATTACCATCTATCGTTTTGCACCAATTATAAACGGTGTTTAACTTTTGGCCTTTCCGTGTTTCTAATATGGAAAAAATTGTCAGATGAAGAATTCGTATTTAAAAATAACAGCATGAAAACAAGATTATTGATTGTCGTTGCATTGTTTGCTTTTACAACTATCCTGACGGCTCAGACACCTCAGGGTAACCCTGCGATGAAACCCGGGGCGAAGGTCATAGGTAAGCTTTTAAATGAGCAGCAAAGAGCTCCGTTGCAATTTTTGAACCTGACCGATGTTCAAAAAGAAGCTTTGAAAAATAACGCAATGGAGATGCACAAAAAAACCCAGCCTATCCGGAACGAACTGCGTGAGGCTGAAGTACATCAGCGTACCCTGATGACCGCTGAAAAACCGGACATTAAGGCCATCAACAAGAACATCGAACGAATCGGAGAACTGAAGGTGGAAATAGCCAAAATTACGGCAGCCCAACGTCTTGAAATGCGCGCCCTTCTGACTGACGAACAGCGGATGAAACTGGACATGCACCGCGGCGAATTTAACCGTGGGCAGGGAAAAATGGAAGGGCGACCAGGCAGGGATGTGAATAGATTACGGTTTCGTTAGACTGACCGGGTTTTTGCATACTTTTCCCATCTGTCAATATTCTTTCGCCTCTTCCCGGCCATCAATCACCCGGAAAATGCCTTCCGCCAATGCTTCCATTTCGTTGCTGCCAGGATAAACATAATATTCGGTCAGTGATCCGACATATTCTTTCAGGTCGGCAGTGAACCGGTCGTTGTAAGCAATTCCCCCGGTGATGATGATGGCCCGGGCTTTTCCTTTGGATGCGGCAAAACAGGCTCCTGTCTCTTTGGCGATTTGATACACGAAAGCGCGGTAGATCAAGTCGGCTTGTTTGTCGCCACTGTCCGTCATTTTAAGTACTTCCCGCAGGTCTTCCGTACCGAGGTAAGCTTTGAGGCCACTGTTTTTGGACAGAAGAACTTCTGTTTTTTCAAATCCAAGTTCCTGGCATAATTTAATCACTCCCCTCAGGGGGAGCGCTCCTGCCCGGTTTGGGGA